>NZ_JAWOUT010000031.1:0-18073 GCF_033339515.1 Vibrio sp. 2130-1 | reverse complement strand
CGCTGGACTAAACAAAGGCCCCCTTTTAGGGGGCTCACACAAAGCCACCTTCTTTAGAAGGTGGTAATTTACTTTTGCCTCTTCAAATCAACTTAATGAGTAGAAGCGCATTGTGTGTGATGAAGCGTGAAGTGATCGTGAAGAAACGAAAATATTTCAGAAAAAGAGCAAGGTGCGGTAAAGAAGAAATTGTTTTAATGAACATGCGCCAAGCTCTTTATATAAAGAGAGTTAACTTGCGGCGACGTAACACACCGCAAATGGCACATTAAGGCGGGTAAACTCTTTAATCCAACGCCATTGGTTGTCTTGGAGTTTATCGCCTGGCCCTTTTACTTCAATCCATTCGAACTCGTTTCCTTTAAAAGCAATCAGATCAGGCATCCCATTGCGGTAAAGCTTTAGGTCACTCAATTGTATTTTAAATAGCGCCATCAACATGTTAGTTGGGATTGTATCGAGTGCTGTTTCGAGTAGTTCTTTACTTATTAAGCTCCAATGCACAAATGGATTGCTGATACCAAACTTCTCATCGTACTTTGTCAATAACGTATGAGTGTTACCCGTTTCCAATTCGTCAAACGCCGCATCTATCAAAGCTTGGCGCTTGGTAACAAAATCAGAATGGTACAAATCCAGAGGACGATGTTGATAGGCATTGATGAATGCGCCTTCGATGGGAGCGAAAATCGCATCCCAAAAAGTGAGACCAAGTAATGCATTAAGCAGTGCATTTTCGGTGTAAAATACTGTCCAGCCTAAGGACTCAAAATACGCTTTGCTGGCGAGTTCGACTCTCTGTTGAGATAAATCCAGTTCAAGGCGGTATTCCGTACAGGTTGGCTTCGTCACTCTTGGCACTTTCTCGCCTTGTTGTCGCTTTAACCGTTGCTCAAGTTTTTGTGCAACTTCGAGCTCAGACACATCGATCGGTGAGTTAAGCATATCTGTGACAATGTCACAAAATAAATCATCATGGTTTAATTTGTCATAGATACGTGCGCGTCGTTCTCGGCTCGGTGTGAGTTGAGTTTGCCCAAATAGAGATAGGGCGGTCTCTAGATCATTAAGCCGTTCGTAATCACGTGCTATGTCATTCAACATGTGCTCGCGTTTACGATCTACGTAACGGTGTTTAACGGGCTGAGGCATTGCCTCAATTAATAAGTCGAGATTGGCTTTGTCTTTTCGGTCAAATTGCCAGTACAGGTTGGCCAACTGGCTCAGTTCAATTAAACGGTCTATTTGCTCACGTGAATCAAAGAAACGGCGCACTTTACTCAATTGATATTGCTCGAACTGATGCAAACCTAAGTCATCAAGCACAAACTGACTTAAGTCTTGATGGGTGTTGGCAAAAAACAGAGTGAGCAACACGTCGATCATATGAGCTGAATTGAGTTTGACGATCGTAAACTCAAGCTTCTCTGTACGATCAAATTCCGCATTACTCAAACGTTCGACAAGGGCGTCTTTCTTGAGTGATTTCGGCAGTTCGGGATAAAGCGTGGAGATTTCTGGCTTGGTCAGTAAATTAGCCGCTAACTCTTGATGAGAAAGGGGTGGGGAAAGGGCTACAAACTCATGCTGACTCAATTCTGCCAGTGCTTCATTGATAGAAGGTATTTCTTGATAACTCAGCTTATCACTTCGAAACCAACATCCCTTTCGGCTGTATAAACGCACCAAAAGGCACTGGGCGTGTTTGCTCAAAGAATCAAACGAGCAAAGCCATGCGTGTTCTTCCTTGGTCAGTAAATCGCTGTACCAAGTTATTGCGTGATGAGTCAGCTTGAAGAAGTTCTCTAGATAGTAGTCTGGTGCAAGTTCGATAGGGCTTTCCATAAACGACCGATAACAAAAAAGGCTTAACCCATAGGTTAAGCCTTTTCGCTATCAAATCAATTCGCAATTATGCGTTTTTTAGCTGTGCTACTTTCGCTTCAGACAATGGCTTAGTGATGAACGCTAGTACGATACATACTGCCATCATTGCTGAAGAAATTGTGTAAGCCAAGGTGTAGCCGTCGCCATTTGTCATCGAGAAACCAACAACCGCTGCGCCGATTGCACCACCGATACCCCATGCTGTGTAAAGCACGCCGTAGTTAGTGCCGTAGTTTTTCAGACCGTAGAACTCAGCCGTTAGAGTAGGGAATACCGCTAGAAGTGTGCCGTAACCTACCGCTGCGATTGCTGTACCGATGATCAGTGTAAACTCAGAGTCGAACGTCGCGAACAGCACCATGTTTACGCCTTGTAGAACGAACGCGAGTAGAAGCGTACGAACACCGCCGATTTTATCTGCAAGCATACCCGCGGCAACACGACCGCCAGAGTTAAATACAGCAAGAATAGACGCTAGGTAAACCGCGTTTGGCAAGTTTGCTTGAACGCTTGCGATTGTCGTGATGTTACCAATGATCATTAGACCAACAGAAGCTGCAAACGCGTACATGATCCATAGAGAGTAGAACTGTGGCGTTTTCAACATTGCTTTCCAAGTTAAGTCATCTGACTTTTTCACCGCTTTAGGTGCTTGGCCTTCTTTTACTTTAGGCTCCGCAGGTGTGTAGTCTGCTGGTGGGTTGTTGATGGTTGCTGCAAGAGGAACTGCAATCGCTAGGATACCAACACCAAGAACCATAAAGCTAGTTTGAATGCCCATGCTGTCTATTAGCGCAGAAGTTACTGGCGCAAGGTAAATAGCCGCTAGACCAAAACCTGCCGCAATAATGCCGTTAACCATACCTTTCTTCGAAGCGTGGAACCACTTCATCGCAGAAGGTGATAGGCATGCGTAACCAAAACCGATACCTGCACCTGTGATCACGCCGAATGTAATGTTCAGCATGAGTGGAGAGTTCACAAAGCCAGAAGCGATCATGCCCAGACCTGTAAGAACAGTACCTAGGATAAGGATCATTCGAGGGCCCATGCGGTCTTGAAGAATACCTGCAATAAGAAGACAGATAGAGAAAGTGATGGTTGCAGTTGCGTAAGGTGCAGAAGCTTCTGCAGCACTCCAGCCTGATTCAGTTACCAGTGCCTTGTTGAATACACTCCAAGCATACAGGATGCCAAGACAAAGGTTGATACAGAACCCTGCTAACAGGATGCGCATAGCTTTATCAATCTTGCTCATTTTTATTCTCAGTTTTTCCTCTTATTGGCAATGCCGCAAAGAAGGTTGGTTTAAAGATGTTTTTCTCAAAATTAGTTTGCGTTTTTCAACGTTTAACGCAATGAGCGCGGATTATAACCAATAAATATGTGATTGGAATCTCTTTTTACGGTTACTGATAAAATAATTTGCAACATTAAAAGTGGATGTGAATTCATGGTTTTGTATGTAGTAAGAACGTTGTAAAAAAGTGATATTTTTTGTTCGCTAATAACGAATGATGAGTCAAGACAGAGAGGTTTTACGCTGTTGAGTGCACAGTTCACATTTCAAATAAAAAATTTCAAAATGTTTCCATGTTAACCATCTGTAACAAAAATGGCGAATTTATCATCTGACGGTCGTAAGTATCAGATGCAAAGGGTTTCTTAATTTTTAATTGTTAACCTTTTGTAATAATTGAAGCTGATTAGCTTTTGTGTTCATTAAGTGAGCAAAAAAGTAACTTGTAATTGCTGATTTTAGGCGCAAAATATAGTGAAAAATGAGTTTTCATTTATGAAGGGATGCTTTTTAGATTTGTTGTGAGGTGACTTATGAAACTGTTCCTATTACTCATGGCTTCGGTATCCGCTGGTATCGCATCAGCAGACCACATCCATTCATTTATGTTGGGCTTATCCATTGCTTCTTTAGCGGTAGGGAGCTGTTATTTCTTCGCATTTCGCAGCTCGCGCTTTCCACAGCTTGCTTTATTCCTACTCATTTGCGGTATGCTTTCTAAGTTGACGATAACCGTAGTCGGTGTGATGTGGGGAATGTCCGCGGAATTAATCACGTCTCCAATCGTATTCGCACTTTCATATTTATTCTTTTCGCTTGCCGTTACCTACTTATGGTTTAGCTACAGAGAGAGCATCACTAAGATTCCTGACCGATTTAAGTCAGCGTAAATCATCACATTAGAATAAAAAAACGCCAGCACATTTGCTGGCGTTTTTAATTAAACGTAATTTTGTTCGGATATTGCTTTTAGTTTGATCGTGGCAATACCGTTAGGCACTCATTGGAACAAGCACCATAGTACCAATAATCACCGTGATAAGGCCTGCTAGAACTGGAACGGATGTGCGTTTTACAACCTCAAACGGGCTGATGTTTGCCATACCTGATGTCGCAACGATTACGCCAGATACTGGTGAGATAGTACGGCCTAGGTTTGATGCTTGAAGCATCGGGATAATTAGGAACGCAGGGTTTAATCCCATTTTAGCAGCTAAAGATGGTGCTAACTCCACGAACGCATAGAAAGGCGCGTTGCCCGAACCCGTTGCAATTGCTGCTGCAACTGTCAATGCAGTTAGAATAAGCATTAAAGCAACGCCGCCTGCACCAGCATTGTCTGCGAGATGAAGTAGGTTATCGATAGCGCCGATAGACATCAGACCTTGTGCAAAAACCCCTGCGGCAACCAAAAGCATCACAACGCCTTTAAACGCGTCAGCCATGCCCGCGTAACAAGAATCTAAATCTTCTAGTGATTTCTTACCATCGAACTTATTTACAACATAATGGATCAGAGATCCAAGGAAAATCGAACCAACCACAATAGTGTAGATGTCTAGACTAAGTCCTGGAATGGTACGACCGTTGAATAGGAAAACGCCGATGATAGGTAGAAATGGAAGAGCTGCATAAAACGCTGGTGCGTCAGCTTTGATCTCTGATACATCAATTTTTTCCATTGGCGTATTTTCTTTCTTATCTAAGTATTTGTTCCAGAAGAACGCTGCCGCTGCCATGACGATGATTGCGCAAATAGAAACAGGCAACACAGTTTGTACCGCAAACACATCAAGCTCTAAACCAGACTTTTCTGCTGCGATAACAACATCACCAGAAGTAGGAGAAAGGATGATTGCCGCTGGAGAGGCACACACTGCAACGGCTGCTGGACGAGAAATGCCCATCGCGACCATCATTGGGAATAGTGTCGCCATTAATAGTACGCCAAGGCCTGTTGCAGAACTTACCGCAAGAGACATTAAACACGCCACAATGTAAGCCGCTACCAAAAGGACGTAAGGAGACTTGATGACAGAAAGCGGTTTAGAGAACTGTTTCACTACCACGTTGTTCGCGCCGATATGAGTCATGTATGACGCAAAACCACAAAGCAGCATGATTTGCATACCAAGACCGCCACCGCGGTATTGAAGCATGTATTTCACGTATTCCAGCGCATCTGTCACCATGTTACCAGTTGAGGTGATTTTTGACGGCAGCACGTCGTGCCCCAAAACGCCAGTCATAAGAAGTAAAGCAATGCCAGCTGTCAGTAACACGCCCGCAGCTTTATAGCCTTTGACAATAAAGTAACCCACCGCAATGGTAACCACTAAGCCAATTAAGAGCTCTAACATAGGGATCTCCGAATGTTATGTAAAAAAGAAAGAAACTGTTTCAGTTTATGACAAGGAATTTACAGAATTCTTAGCTGTGGCACGAGACAAATATGGGGCTTGCATGATCTGAGACAAATAATAATTTAATAAATAATTTCGTTAGATTGTATTGTTGGAATTTGGTTTTCTAAGTGTTATGTGCTGGTTTGAAGCTATTTATAGGAAGGAAAATATGACTAGGAAAGTGAATGAATAAAGAGTGAATTGATTCACAATAGGAAAAAGACTTTACTCAGTAAGCAATTATTGGAAAACACTCTTCACAACAAAAAAGCTTCGCCGAAGCGAAGCTAAGTAATCGTAAGAATGAGGATAAACTATGCGTATCGACGAACCATAAGGTTCCAACTACGCTGCTGCCGTTCGAACTCTGCTTTAATTTGCTGATACTTCATTTTTGTTACAGAACATTCGTATTTCTTTACCACACTGGCAGTTTTGGCACCGAGTACTTCTTTGCGCATCTCGTAGTATTCCTGCATGTGATGAACTAGAGTATCAAACTCGTGCTGTAGCTGATCGAGGATTGTTTGCGTGTTCGGTTTCGATTCTAGCTTTTCTCTTGCTTTCTTCAAAAGTTGACTCGCACGGGCTTTTTCAATTCTAAATGTAGGCGTTGTGCGCAACTTAGATGTGAGTCCTAGCCAAGAACATGACTTTATCAACCACTTCGTTGGGTCGTAATGCCACCAATACACGCCATTGCGATAGTCATTCTCGAAAATATGATGGAAATTATGGTAACCCTCTCCAAATGTGAAAAAGGCGAGTACACCATTATCGCGAGCAGTGTTTTTGTCTGTGAAAGTTTGCTTACCCCAAATATGTGCGAGGGAGTTAATGAAAAAAGTCGTATGGTGACTCATAAAGAGTCGAGCCGCACCAACGACCAATAACATCCCCCAGATATCACCGTAGATCAGTCCGAGCATGACTGGGAAACCAATATTAGTCAGTAGGGCAAGTGGAACATAATACTTATGCTGCCACATGACGATTTTGTCGCGCTTTAGATCACGGCAGTTTGTATATTCGTTTTCCTTTGATTTATTGTAATCACGTAACATCCACCCAATGTGAGAATACCAAAACCCCCGCTTGGCTGAGTACGGATCTTTATCGTTATTGTCGACATGTTTGTGATGCACACGATGATCAGAAGACCAATGTAATGCACTATTTTGCAAAGAAAATGCTCCTCCAATCGCAAAAATGGCGCGCAAAATAGGATGAGCTTCGTATGTTTTGTGGCTCCAGAGACGATGATAGCCTGCTGTAATAGAAAGGTTAGTAAAACTAAATGCAATCACTCCCCAAATTAGATGTTCCCAACCCAGTCCAAAATGATATGCATACCAAGGCATTACAATAAAAGTTAGAACAAAACTGGCAGAAAATATTAATGTATTCAACCAGATAACAGGTGGTTTGTTTTGAGTCACAGGTGTATCCCTAACTTTGAGCTAACAACTGTTCGCCAGAATATCAGCGTACACATGTAAGTCAAATTAAAGTTAGACAAATGTGATGATTCCTTTGGGTGTAGATTAAGGAACTTGATGGGATATTTTGCTTTTAATTGAATAATGAGTAGTATTAAAAAATGAGCTCTGGCTTAAGGTGTATAAAATCTGCCAAGAAACAAGTGTTATAAAGGTGGAATATACCGAGACTCTATAAAGAAGCAAAAATGTAAGAAAATAGGAATACGTAATGGATTTACGATTAGCGGAATATAAGGACTACGAGCGCATTGCGCATCTTCATGCGGATAGCTGGAAGCGTCATTACCGTGGCATTCTTAGTGATAACTATCTTGAGAAAGAAGCGATTGACGACAAACTACTGATTTGGCAAACCCGTTTGACCAACCCACCATTCAATCAGCACATTGTCTTGGCGGAGGAGGGAGGTTTGCTACTTGGCTTTGTTTGTGTGTTCGGCAACCATGATTTCGAGCGTGGAACCTTTATTGACGCATTGCATGTCGATGACAGTTACCGTGGTCGTGGGATTGGTAAGCAGCTATTACTTGCTGTCGCAGAATGGCAACAGCAGTACTTTAAAGACACAGGTCTTTATTTAGAAGTTGTGTCGCAAAACATTTCTGCGATTGAATTCTATCGCCACATTGGTGGACAAGAGGATCAAGAGCGAACTTGGCGCGCACCTGATGGCAAAGAGGTGTTAGAAAAAGTATTCCGTTGGAAGAACGCCCAGTCATTAGTTAGTGGGATTGAGGAAAACGTGATTTACTCCTAACCTAGCGTTCTAAAACATTAGATAAGAGCAGTCTCAACACTGCTCTTTTTTGTTTATGCACCCTAACGTTATGTTTTATTACAAGCTTTCTAGAAGTTAACCCCCATGGCTTTTAGTTCGAGCTCACATTGCTGAGCATTTTCAAACTGAATAGCAGCCATTCCAACTGCTCGGGCACCTTCAACATTGTAAGGCATGTCATCAATAAATACTGTCTCTTCGGGGTTAAGCTGATACTTTGAAAGTAGAGTTTGGTAGATCTCCGCTTGTGGTTTTAGTAATTGAACTTCAGAAGAGATGATTGCTCCATCAAACAGTGGCCAAAACTCATAGGTAGTACGAAGATGTTCCACAATTTCGTTGATGTTGTCTGTGAGCGCATATACGCCATATCCGGCACTTTTTACTCGTTTTAACAGCTCTATACTGCCGTAAAGTAGTATTTGAGTGTGTTTTACATAATAAAAGAAGCGGTCCATTTCTTCCGCCGTTACTTGGTGTTCACGTTGATAACGCTGTTTTGCTTCCCTTTCGGAGATCGTCCCTTTATTTAAATCTTTCCAGATTTGTGATGAAAATAGTATCTGAGCCATTTTCTCTGACTCTACGGAACCACCAAATGTTAAGCGAACGATTTCTACTGGAGACCAGCGTACCAATACATTACCTACATCAAAAATGACATTTTTTATCCGGAAAGAATTCATGACACACCCCAAGCCAATTGTTTGTCACCGCGGTATATGCGGTGAGTGCTGTTTTTAAATCGTTGGAAAGCCGTGCCAAAGGCGCGACTTAAGTTTCTGGAACAAAATGAGATTAACATCCAATTGGATACAGAGCGATTATCGCAAAATTACACTAAACTATATGCAACTTTGTTTATTTGGTTGTAAATCAAGTGCAGCTGTCTTAAAAGATTGAAACTAAAGATAAGTATTGCGAGCTGTTTACGTCATTTCGCGCTGCTTATAAATGATGATTAATATATAATTAGTTAATAATAAAATGATAAAAGTGAATCAAAATCACATTGTTGTGCGTCAGGCGGAGTAAGCAAAACAGATTATATGGACTCGATACGTAAGGTTTATCAATATGCAGAACCAAACCTAACTCTCGTTGGCTGGATGGGGTTTCTTGGCTTTCCGCTGTACTACTTTGTCTGGGAGTTTGCCTTTCCACAGGCTTATGAAAATTTACCTCTTAGATTGTTTTGCTCGTTATTGTTTTTCGGCATCATTTTTAGAAACCGCTTATCATCGACTTGGAGAGATTATGTTCCTATTTACTACCAAGTGACGATAACGCTGTGCTTACCGTTTTTCTTTTTTTATATGTTACTGATGAATGACTGGTCCAATGTATGGGTTATGTCGTTTATGTCTGCAATTTTCTTACACATTTTACTGGTTCATGTTACTAGGGTCATGTTTGCTCAAACCTTTGCTGGGATAGGTTTAGCAACATTCTTCGCTTGGGTTGCAAAAGGGTTCCATCTTGACTTGACCATGGATTGGACTCATGTGCCAATCTTTCTGTTTATTTATGTCTTCGGTAATTTGTTCTATTTTCGTAACCAAGTTGAACATGAAGCGAAAGTCTCGCTGGCAAAATCATTCGGGGCAGGGATTGCACATGAAATGCGTAACCCGTTGAGTGGGCTTTGCACTTCAATAGATGTTATCCAGTCGATCTTGCCCAACATGAAAGAGGCAGGAAAAGAGCAGTACGTCATGAGTGTAGAGGATGTCACCTTATTACGTGAAGTGAGTCAGGATGCAATGAACATTATCCAATCGGGTAATGAAACCATCGATTTATTGCTAACTTCGATTGATGAAAATCGAGTTTCTCGTTCTAGCTTCAAAAAATATTCAGTTCACTCGGTCGTTGAACAGGCAATTGAAAGCTTCAGTTATAAACGTGCCACTGATCGATTTGCCATATCGCTGGATGCGAGAAGTGAGTTTGAGTTTCTAGGTAGTGATACGTTACTTAAATACGTTATGTATAACCTCTTCAAGAATGCCTTCCATCACCGTAAATCTGAAGATTTTCACATACATGTATCCATGATAAGTTCAGAACGCTTTAATCAAATTGTTGTAACCGATAATGGTGCTGGCATTGCTCCTGATGTTCTACGCAATATCTTTCAAGACTTTTACACCACTGGCAAATCAGGAAGTTATGGTTTGGGCTTACCGTTTTGTAAAAAAGTCATGCGTTCATTTGGGGGGAACATTGAATGTCAATCTCAGTTAGGGGAGTGGTCTCAATTTACGTTAACTTTCCCACTAACGACATCTGATACCGTTACTGAAATAAAAAACGATCTGACTAAACTCAAAACCATTCTAACGGTGACTAGCCAAGATATCTTGGTGTCTAAAGTAACAGATATTAGCCGTTTTATGGGCTTTGACTCGACGATTTTAGATGCCAACCAAGTACTCAAAAAGAAAGAGTACGAGTTCGAATTCGATCTGATTTTTATCGATCTTGAGAGCTTAGATCCAAGAGCAAACCAATTGGATAGATTAGAATCTCTCTTGTCTTTCACTGAAGCACGCATCGTTTATCTTTTTGAGCATCATCCGACTCAGAGAGCACGTAAGGCTGCATATGAACCTATTTGGATCGAAACGCAAGCCTGGTTATTGAATACTAAACCAACTATTGAGCGTCTCTTATATGATTCAAGCTATGTATCGACACCAACGGCCTCGGTGACGTTAGATAATTCAAATAAGCGTACAATTATGGTCGTGGATGATAATGAATCTTTGCGTAAATTCACGGCAATGTTACTTGAAAAGCAAGGCTTTGAAGTGATTCAGAAAGAAGACGGGCAGCAGGCTCTGGATACACTAGAGCAAGAAGATGTTGATCTCATTCTGATGGATATCGAAATGCCAATTATGGATGGTGTAGAAGCGTCTAGGCGAATTCGAAGCTCGGATAAAAACTATGCGTCGGTACCTATTATTGCACATACAGGGGATAGTTCACCTGTCACGTTGGACAAAATTGGGTCTTCGGGTATGTCTGACTTCATCGTAAAACCGGCGGATAAAAATCGCTTGTTCGATAAAATCGCAAACTGGATCTAATCATTCGCGACTTGTTTTCTTGAGGCGAGTTGCTCACAACGAATAACACGAATAAAGAGCTCAGCAAAACTGTTGAGCTCTTTAGTTTTATCTACACACTAACTTACACAAACTCTAAGTCAGGGTGTGCGAATGCTTGTTGGCAGACAGTGAGTACATGATCAACTTCAGCAGCTGTCATGTCTGCATTGACTGAAAAACGGATGATGTTTTTGTTCCTTCCAGTTGCAGGGCGGCAAAACACTGCGCCGTAAACATTTCGCTCTTCGAGAAAGTCGCGGACTCGCTCAGTGTTTCTCTCGTTACCACATTCTAATGCGATAATTTGTGATTCACTGCGAATAGTAAATCCAATGCGTTTTAAACCAACGGCTAAAGACTTGGCTCTTTCAAACAGAATATCTCGCTTATCATCTGATTTTCTTATGACGTCCAGTGTTTTCTCTAGCCGAATGATCTCTTGCGGTAATACGGTAGAACTAAATATTGCAGGGTACGCCACAAATGGAAGCGTCTTCGCCAGTTTTTCTGGGCCTAAAATCGCGCCAGCACGATAAGCAAATGTCTTGGCAAGACTAACGGTAATAAAATCTACCTTATGAGTTAAGCCAAGACCCTGCAGTATCCCCGCACCTTGTGGACCGTGTGTACCTAAAGAGTGTGATTCATCTACAACCAGGCCGCAGTCAAACTCCTGTGCTATTTCGTAGATATCACGTAGAGGAGCGATGGTCCCGATAGTGCTGTAAACCGAATCCACAACAATGATCCCTGAACCGTGACGTGAAATCTGCTTTCTTAGGTGACTGGTGTTGTTATGCATGAACGGATGAATTTGTGCTCCGGCAATACGTGCGCCTTCCCACAAAGACATATGTGCAAAGAAATCAATGTACACAGGTATGTTCGGTGCACAAATAGTCTGCAATAAACCGACATTCGCAGCCCAACCAGATTGAGAAAGTAGACAACTAGGCATACCAACGAAACTGGCTAGTTGCGTTTCAAATACAGGTTTCGATTCATCGTCTTGTAAGAAAATCGCGGACATCACGACGTTGTCATCGTGCTGGGAAATCGCATCACGATGCGCGTTTTGAATCTCCTTATTATGAGACAGTGCAAGGTAATCATTGCTTTGCAGGACAACGGCATTACACGGTGGGCGTTTACCAAGAACAAGGTGTTTTTTGTTCTCATTCGGTTCGATTAGATCTTGAATATAAAAATCTAGGCGTTCCTCGATAAAGGAGGGAAGTGGTTTGCTTTGTATAGTTTCACTCATAATAAATCTCTTCTTCATATGGAAAAACGCCAGCGCTGACACTTATTCATATTGCGGATTTTGGGGAGAGTGTCACTAACCAGGTTGCATAAGTTTGCAGACCCTTGCAAACTCGACATTTGAGGGTTGGATGGTGGCTGTAACTCTATAGGGGCCCGGGGTCTAAACTAGTTTGTGCTTAAAGTTTATACGGCGATTTTGCGGTGTTTTTTCGTGCTTCATATCTGGGATTTTGGATGAGGAATATAAAGTTTGAAAAGTGAAAAAAATGGGCGCATTAGATAACAAAAAAGGCGCGAAAATCGCGCCTTGAAACATGAGTAGATAAGAGACAAGCTTATCGCTTATTACGTAAATAGCGCTTACGACGCTCTTCTTTACGCTTCGCTTTCTCTTCTTCTTTACGGGCGGTTTCAATCTCGACTTCAATCAGCTCTTGAGTGATCATTTCTGGGCGTTCTAATGTAATTTGGCCCAAAGTGCCTTGGCGAAGTTCGTGCAATAAGATCTCTGATACTTTGTGCAAGTCAACACGTCCACCTGCACGTAGTGCACCGCGGCGGCGACCAATTTCTTCCATGATCTCGATATCTGATTCTGGAAGCTCTTCAATTTGATAACGCTCTTTAAGCTTGTCTGCATAATGAGCTGCTAGGTATTCAATGGTATAGAATGCGACTTCGTCATATTCCATCGCTGTATCTTTTACCGCGCCAGTAGCCGCAAGGCGGAAGCCACTGTGTGGATTTTCCACTTTTGGCCATAAAATTCCTGGAGTATCAGATAATACGATGCCATTTTGCAGGTTGATACGTTGTTGACGACGTGTAACCGCGGGTTGGTTACCTGTTACAGCGATTGTTCGACCTGCGAGGGTGTTAATGATCGTCGACTTTCCAACGTTTGGGATGCCCATGATCATGGTGCGAATGTTTTTACCAATTTCTTCTCGGTGTGGGGCAAGTTTGCGGCAAAGCTCCATGATTCGATGCACTTCTTGTGGTTCAGAAGTCGTGATCGCCATTGCTTTTACATGTTGCTCTTGCTCCAAGTGCTCAATCCACAGTTGAGTTAATTCTGGATCGGCCAAATCACGTTTGTTCAAAACTTTAACGACAGGTTTGTCACCACGGATTTGAGAAATCAAAGGGTTTTCACTACTGAAAGGAATACGAGCATCCAGTACTTCGATGATCACATCCACTTGAGGGATTGCTTCTTCGATCTCTTTACGTGCTTTGTGCATGTGGCCAGGAAACCATTGAATTTTATTGTTAACCATATGAAAAATATACCTTTTAGTTTTATGGTTAGGCTGGTGGGGTATCAGGTGGGGTACCAAGTGATTAAATTAGATTTTTGGGGTACCTAAGAGAAAACACAAGCAACCTGAAACCACAACAGCATTGATTTGCTAACTTTAACACTTAAAAAGTAATGGATATATACCAAGTAACGTTCAACCAACTCGATGCAATGAACATAGCTTATAAGGAAGTCTTTCATCTTGACCGCACCGTGAGTAATCTGTCAAAGGTAGGCAGGATATCCATTAAGCGACATTTCGTTATTCAAAGTTAATGAGGCTGAGAGAACCAGGAGCGCAGTGCCTTCTTGCTAGATTGCAATCCACCTAATGTACTCGAAGAACGTTTGATGCATCTCATCTCTGCAGTGCTCGGTTTGTATTGGATTGCTTCAACTTTCATAGAATGGAAGGCGCTCTCAACACACGCGCTGATGTTCTATTTCAAGCTAGTATCGCAAGATCTTTTAGGATGTGTGGGAAACACTATTGATATATAGCGCCTCAAGATAATAGATATCGCCTTAGTTGATCTTTCTTCGTGCTACATAGCCTGTTTGTTATGGGATCACTGCATACACCCTTACCATAGCCACCTTCTAGAGAGTATTGTTCGTACTGCGACTGCCTCCACGATTTAACTTATGATGGGTAGCCTTTCCTGATATAGCGACACTGCACAATGCATCAAGCAACGATTCCTTCTTAGTAGATTGCCAGTCACTACAAGAATTGTTGCTGCTATATTGCTTTTCATATGGCACACCAAGGGGATTTTAAGAACTTCTACCTGAGTATTATTTACGGATGCCACAAGAGCTAGTTTCCAACCCTAGCCAGCTACGAATGCTTCCTCGTATTTATGACTTTGCTGCTAGCCTTTTCCGTTCTTTATCCACTCATTTGAATGGAGAACCTAGTGGCATCGAGTTTATTGATTCAATGAGATTTTAGGTCTGTTACAACTTACGTATCTTGGGATGTAAAGTATATCAAGGGAGTGTTGTGATAGGTTAAAGCATAAAGTGTTGGATTTATGGCTTTAAGCTTCATATCGCAACAAACCACTTTGGTGATGTTGCCTCTAAACTCAATCCTGTGAATACGGACGACAATAGCCCGTATTCACAGTTATTGTATCGTAAGTAAGTTTTGCACTGAAAAGGAGTATATTAGTAAAGTATTCAACGATGATTTAAGGATTATAGAATTACCTTGTTACGACTCACCGCAAAACATGAAACTTCAATTCCATGCTGCTTGGTGTAGTGTTACGAGAAGAGGTTCATTATCGATAGCATCAATGACCAATTTAAGGACATCTAGCAAATTGAGAATTGTCACTATCGAAGCTGACTTGGCGAGAATTCTTAACTTACTTTGTGTCCCCATTGGCTACTTATGAAGACAGAAAGGACATCGCTCAGTATCACTGACGATACCGAAAAATCAGGAGTGGTAGGGAGCGCTATACCATACTAGGTTGATTAGTGAATGATATAGAATCAAAAATAATCTCGATGAATGTTTTTTTAAAGCACCATCTGATAAATATTTCAGAAAAACAAGAATAATCCTATTTGGAACCATGTTCAGTTAAGTAATTCTAGGCCACTCACGGAAAATAGTTTAGAGGTTACTAAACATGGAAAAACTTTTAATCAACCCTATAGTAAAGTGTCTGATACTTTCACCTACAATGCTCCTTACTGCATGTGCAATTGGATCGGAAGTAAGTAAACTGGATGATTACCCTGTGCCAGCGGCTGCAAGTGAAGTTCTTCAGGGGGCAATAAAGCAAGGGTATATTTATCCGAAAGAAATTACGGAAAGTAAGCCCCAAAACGATAAAGAATGGCAAGAGCTTATACAGGCTATTAATGGAGAAGGTATAGAGTTAGAGGATCTCGAAGCTTGGTTTGGAGTCGATGCAGAGGAACAACGAATTGGAGATCTAATTACTTACGTATTATCTCCATCTGGCGCAAAAAATATTCCCGATGAGCGGATCTTCCTATACCTACATGGAGGAGCGTATGTTTTTAATGAAGGGCCGCTAGGAGCTTTTGAAGCAGCGATTATCGCTAGCACATCGAATATAAAGGTTGTTGCACTCGATTACAGAAAACCCCCTCAACATCCTTTTCCCGCAGCCTTAGATGATACTGTGTCGCTTTATAAAGACTTACTTAATAAATACTCAGCCGATAAAATCGTTATCGGAGGAAACTCTGCTGGTGCTGGTTTGAGTATGGCTGCTTTACAGAAGTTCAGGGCGTTAGGTTTACCAATGCCTGGAGCGTTGTACGCAGGCTCTCCTTGGGCTGATTTAAGTAATACAAGTGATACATTACATACGTTAGATGGTATTGATCGCGTATTGAATACTTACGATGGTTGGCTGGAATCTTCTGCTTTGCTTTATGCCGGAGATGCAGAACTAACTGAGCCATATATATCTCCATTGTATGGCAGCATGGATAAATATCCACCAACCTATTTAGTTAGTGGTACTAGAGATTTATTGCTAAGTGATACTTTACGAGTTCACCGTAAATTATTAAAAGAGGAAGTTCCTGTAGACCTTCATATTTTTGAAGGAATGTCTCATGTTGAATTCACTGTTGTTCCAGATTCTCCTGAAGGACAGGAGGTGTATCAGGGGCTGTCTGATTTCCTAGACGAAAATTTAAAATAAATCCTTTCTTACATTTTAACTTTAATTTAGGTGGACCCAAAGAGGTCCACCAACTTCCCACTTATAAAAGATAAGTTGTGGAAAACGAAAGCCAATGAGTGCTCTGAACTTATCTTTTTTAAACGATATATTGAGTTTCTCCGCACACCAATCTTTCTAAACTTGCCATGTCGTAAATATTCTCAAGCGGGGGAGGGGAAGAACGGCTTTCTTTCATTGATAGCTTTGTAGATTTCCTGTGAGACGCAGGCACTATCTAAGGCACTTCTTTGATGGTGCAGCGAGTCACGACCTTTTTATCAAGTGAATCAAAGCCTATATTAACCGATGTTAAAATAAATTTTTAATATATTAGATTAATGCAATAAGTAAGATGATTCTTATTTTTCTTGATTTAATTAATCGTTATAAATTATTCTTAATAGCTTTAAGTCTATTAATAGTTGTCATTGTTTTATTACTGTGGGATATGTTTCATTAATGTTCTTGTTTTAAGGGATAATAGTAAAAATGTTAGTTATAAATAACGCTAAATTTAATGGATTGTTAAAATTATCAATTTTGTCTACTTCTATTTTTTATTCAAGCTTTACTTTATCTGGAATGGGCGGCGTGTGCTGTCCATTTAGCGATAGCGAAATGAAGTATAATGTATCAACCTTACCATATGAAGAAGCGAAACTACTGCTGAACATTGAGAGTAAGAAATATCAGTGGATTGAAGATGATTCAAATGATATAGGCTTTCTAGCACAGGATCTAGAAAGAGTATTTCCAGAAATAATACATGAAAAACAAGGTTATAAAACAGTCGATTATGATAAGCTTTTAGCACCAATGTTGGTGTTAATTCAACATCAACAAAAGCAAATTGAACAGTTAAATGAAAAATTAAACAATTTGAAGTAAAATTTATAACAATGTGGTTTTTAGGGATATTATAGCCAGAAGTATCAGGGCTAAAATATCCTTTTGAATTTTTTACTTACTCTATTGTTATTTTTTGTAATTCAATGTTTCTAACGTTATAACTTATTCTACAAACATCGGGGAACTTTCTTTTTGCGTCCAACTCTTAGTCTATCAACTTTCTATACTTTACGCTTAATCCATGAATTTTGACGGATACTTTGAAAAAATACATCGAAAACTTAATGCAACGAGTTCACTAGAAGCGCTTATCGTTTGGCGAAAAAGAATCAACATTGGCAATGTCGGTTTGCCGTTTAAAACCAAACAAGGGCGTTTAGTTGCTCATTACTACACAACGTATAAAGAAGAAAAAGGTAAGAGGAAAATCAAAAATGACAACCGTAATAACATATGATGAGGTTCTCCAATGTGTTAAACGCGAGATTGAGCTGACTGACATCACGGATGAAATGAAGTTGACACCCGATCTCAGTAATCTAATGCCGGAGGTGAGATTCGCTATTGTTGAAACGCTTTTACTGCATACTCATGGTAATCAAGCGAAGGCGGCACGAATGCTTGGGATTAATCGTGGTACATTAAGCAAAATTTATGAGCAGCGTCTTAGCTGATATACTGGTGTTGTTGAGAAAATAGACATATAACATGAATTGGTATGAATAAAATATGTGATTGAACCTTTGCCTAACCTGTAGTTATCTGAGGAAGTGTCGAAGTAAACTTTTTAAAAAGTCATGTGTCATTTTTCAATCTAGTGCCCAATATCTCTCATTAACTTGTTGATTATAAATTGAAGTGTGATTGGAAAGGGCGGTGTTGATCAAATCAGGTGAAGAGTCGATCTTGCCTACACTCTATCGCCATTAGCTTCGAATAGGCATACC
>NZ_JAWOUT010000030.1:0-22502 GCF_033339515.1 Vibrio sp. 2130-1 | reverse complement strand
TGAGTAGTTTTACAGGCAAAGCCGAAACGGATGATAACCACCTACTGAAGTAGGTGGTTTAGGGCTGAAAATAAAAAGGCCATCATAATGATGGCCTTTCTAACTTTAGCGTTTAACAATCGTCGTTTACGTTCGACTGTTTAGACGGTCCTGCAATTACGCTAGCAATTCTTTTGCTGTGTTCACTACGTTTTCAGTCGTGAAGCCAAACATCTCGAATAGCTGACCAGCAGGTGCAGATTCACCGAATGTTGTCATACCGATGATGCGACCGTCAAAGCCAACGTACTTGTACCAGAAATCAGCAATGCCCGCTTCGATAGCGATACGTGCCGTTACGTCTGATGGCAGTACAGCTTCACGGTAAGCGGCGTCTTGTTTGTCGAATGCATCTGTTGATGGCATTGAAACAACGCGTACTTTCTTGCCTTCTGAAGTTAGTTGCTCAGCGGCTTTCACTGCAAGCTCAACCTCAGAACCTGTTGCGATAAGGATTAGCTCAGGCTTACCTTCGCTATCTTTCAGGATGTAAGCACCTTTCGCGATGTCTGCGACTTGTTCAGCAGTACGCTCTTGTTGCGCTAGGTTTTGACGAGAGAAGATAAGTGCAGTTGGTGCATCTTTACGTTCAATCGCTAGTTTCCATGCAACTGCAGACTCAACTTGGTCACATGGGCGCCATGTGCTCATGTTTGGAGTTACACGTAGAGACGCCATTTGCTCAACAGGTTGGTGAGTTGGGCCATCTTCGCCAAGACCGATCGAATCATGCGTGTAAACTTGGATGTTCTGAATTTTCATCAGCGCAGCCATACGCATTGCGTTACGAGCGTATTCCATGAACATTAGGAATGTTGCGCCGTAAGGAACGAAACCACCGTGCAATGCGATACCGTTGATGATAGCAGTCATACCGAATTCGCGTACACCGTAGTGGATGTAGTTGCCAGAGAAGTCCTCCGTTTCTAGAGACTTAGAACCAGACCACATGGTCAGGTTAGAAGGCGCTAGGTCAGCAGAACCACCCATAAACTCAGGAAGCATTTGACCAAACGCTTCTAGTGCATTTTGCGATGCTTTACGTGATGCAATGTTCGCTGGGTTTGCTTGAAGATCGGCAATGATTTGGTTCGCTTTTTCTTCCCACTGTGCAGGAAGTTCGCCGTTTAGACGTCGTTTAAGCTCTGCCGCTTCAGCAGGGTAAGCTGCAGCGTATGCTTCGAATTTTTCATTCCAAGCTGCTTCTTTCGCGGCGCCCGCTTCTTTTGCATCCCACTCAGCGTAAACATCTGCCGGGATCTCAAATGGGCCGTACTCCCAACCTAGGTATTCGCGAGCCGCTTGGATTTCATCGTGACCTAGTGGTGCACCGTGACAGTCGTGCGAACCAGACTTGTTAGGAGAACCGAAACCGATAATTGTTTTGGTACAGATAAGCGTAGGACGTGGGTCCGCTTTTGCTGCTTCAATTGCTGCGTTGATCGCGTCTGAGTCGTGACCATCGACTGCTGGGATTACATGCCAGCCGTACGCTTCAAAACGCTTAGGTGTATCGTCAGAGAACCAACCTTCAACGTGACCGTCGATAGAGATGCCGTTGTCATCCCAGAATGCAATCAGCTTGCCTAGACCAAGAGTACCTGCAAGAGAGCATGCTTCATGCGAGATGCCTTCCATTAGACAGCCGTCACCCATGAACACATACGTAAAGTGGTCAACGATATCGTGACCTTCTTTGTTGAACTGTGCCGCTAGTGCTTTCTCTGCGATCGCCATACCAACAGCGTTAGTGATGCCTTGACCTAGAGGACCCGTTGTTGTCTCGATACCAGGCGCGTAGCCGTACTCTGGGTGACCTGGGGTTTTTGAGTGCAATTGACGGAAGTTTTTCAGATCGTCAATAGATAGCTCGTAACCGCTTAAGTGCAGTAGAGAGTAAATAAGCATTGACCCATGACCGTTTGACAGCACAAAGCGATCGCGGTCGGCCCACTCTGGGTTTGAAGGGTTATGGTTTAGGTGAGAGCGCCAAAGAACTTCAGCGATATCAGCCATACCCATTGGTGCGCCTGGGTGGCCTGAGTTAGCTTGTTGAACACCATCCATGCTTAGAGCACGAATTGCATTGGCAAGATGTTTACGAGACGACATGTCTGCTCCTGAGTACATTAAGCGAAACGAAAAGTAGGTCATAATTCTCTCAAAGCCCTGTTGGGTGTGCAAACGTTTTCCAGTCCAAAACCTCACAAATATTGCACCTTTCGCGCCAAATCGTTCGAAGTTCTTAAAATTATCAATAAATCAGGCAAACGTTTGGTTATAACAAAAACCAAAAAAGAGCTTGTAATTCGAGCAATCAAATTTAGAATAGACGTCTAGATGTAGATACACCTACAAAAATTAGTATTAATTTGCGCTGGAGAGTTTATCATTCCCCAGTTTTAAACCAGATATAGTGGAGCTAACATGGCTAAGCACCTGTTTACTTCTGAGTCAGTATCAGAAGGTCATCCAGATAAAATTGCAGACCAGATTTCTGATGCGGTTCTTGACGCGATTCTAGAGCAAGATCCAAAGGCTCGTGTTGCATGTGAGACTTACGTTAAAACCGGTATGGTAATGGTGGGTGGTGAAATCACGACTTCAGCATGGGTAGACATCGAAGAGTTAACTCGTGAAACCGTTCGTGAAATCGGCTACGTACATTCAGATATGGGCTTTGACGCAGATTCTTGTGCGGTACTAAACACAATCGGTAAACAGTCGCCAGATATCAACCAAGGTGTTGATAAAGCTGACCCTAAAGAACAAGGTGCAGGCGACCAAGGCATCATGTTTGGTTACGCTTGTAACGAAACTGAAGTACTAATGCCAGCGCCAATTACTTACTCTCACCGTCTTGTTCAAAAGCAAGCAGAAGTTCGTAAAAACGGCACACTACCTTGGTTGCGTCCTGATGCAAAATCTCAGGTAACATTCCAATACGATCAAGGTAACATCGTTGGTATCGACGCGGTTGTTCTTTCAACTCAACACTGTGACTCAATCTCAACTTCAGACCTGCGTGAAGCGGTAATGGAAGAGATCATTAAGCCAGTGCTACCTTCTGAGTGGATCAACAAAGAAACAAACTTCTTCATTAACCCAACCGGTCGCTTCGTAATCGGTGGTCCTATGGGTGACTGTGGCCTAACTGGTCGTAAGATCATCGTAGATACCTACGGCGGCGCAGCTCGTCACGGTGGCGGTGCGTTTTCTGGTAAAGATCCATCAAAAGTTGACCGTAGTGCAGCATACGCAGCACGCTACGTAGCGAAAAACATCGTAGCGGCAGGCATGGCTGACCGTTGTGAGATCCAACTTTCTTACGCAATCGGTGTTGCTGATCCAACGTCTATCATGGTGGAAACGTTCGGTACTGAGAAAGTACCTCACGACATCATCATTGAAGCGGTTCGTCAATTCTTCGACCTACGTCCATACGGTCTACAAGAAATGCTTAACCTTCTTCAACCTATCTACAAGAAGACAGCGGCTTACGGTCACTTCGGTCGTGAAGAATTCCCGTGGGAAGCGACAGACAAAGCTGCACTTCTACGCGATTTCGCTGGCATCAAATAATCAAGCTAAGCAAGAATCAATCAAGCCCTCGCTTATGGTGGGGGCTTTTTATTTTCAGCAACTTTTATCTAGTCATTTCGGCTCATACCGCCCTGCCCCACAAAGCAGTCCTGTTTCTCCCTCATTTTTATACCGAATAAATTTTAAGCAATTATTTGTAAATTATCCCATCTCCGCCAATAGTTAAAATATTGTTAATTCCAATTTAAATAGAGACGTCGGATGCTGGCGACTGTGGAAGCAACACTTAAGTAAAGACATGAGTTAAGCATCTTTATGGCCGATACCAAACTAAGCCAATGCTCAGATGTAAACTTGAAAAAGTCGCTTCAAGTTTGACTGAACAAAAACCGCTGTCAGTTGGTATAAGCGGATAATGTGGGAATAAATCAAGGAGGAGTTATGCCTCGAACTGTTAATCCATCGGACTTCCACAACAAGCGAAAGGAAGTGCCAGACAACGAATACGCCAGAACCATACCGTGCAATACGGTCAATCTTTCTGCACCTTTTCATTGGCTCGCATTAGGTCTGCATGATTTCGTGCGAATGCCGCTTATTAGTGCTTTCTATGGCATCTGTTTTATGGCAGCTGCGATAGGCATTGTTTTGCTCGTACAGTGGCAAGGCACACACTTAGTCGTCATGCCCAGTTTGATTGTTTACATGTTAATTGGTCCGTTTCTCGCGCTGGGTTTGTATGATGCCAGTTGGGAGAGAGAGCGCGGACACAAAGCAAGCTTGTTCCATTCAATGAAAGCGATCGGTCGTAACTCAACATCTCAATGGGCGTTCGCCGTGTTACTCGCAGTGTGTATGATATTTTGGATGCGCATTGCCGCTCTACTTCATGCACTCTACCCTTCTGTTCAAGGGGCACCTTTAAGTGAGTTCCTACCCTTCCTTGTCATCGGCTCTTTAGTTGGCTTTGTTTTGGCTTGTTTGGTGTTTAGCATTTCAGCCTTTTCTATTCCGCTCATGATGGAGCGTCGCGTAGACATGATGACCGCTGTATTTACCAGCTTTAATACAGTGAAATCCAACATTCCAGCAATGATTGTTTGGGCAGCGATCATCTGTGGCGGTATTCTTATCGGCTTTGCGACCTACGGGATCGGAATGTTGTTTACCATGCCAATTCTAGGCTACGGTACATGGCACGCTTACCATGCCACCATCAAGAAAAAACACACACCATAATTAACTGATGCTATGATCTGGCCCTCGCAAATGCGGGGGCTTTTTTATTTGATTTATCGAGGTGAATTGTGGATATAGAACTCAGCTATAAAGCCAAGCAAGTGATGGCGGACTGTATCGCGATGGCGGAACAAGCTTTCAAACGTTCTTTCCCGATTCCAACAATCACCTTCGACGTTCGTGGGAAAGCGGCAGGAAAAGCCTACCTTCAATTAAATCAAGTACGCCTAAACTCTGTTTTATTTCGCGAAAACACCCAAGCATTCTTAGATGAAGTCATTCCTCATGAGGTAGCGCACCTGATTACTTATCAGGTTTACGGGCGAGTTAGGCCTCACGGTAAAGAATGGAAAGGCGTCATGGAAGCCGTATTTAACGTACCAGCCAAAACCACTCACAGCTTTGAAGTAAAATCCGTTCAAGGTAAAACCTTTGAGTATCGTTGTGGTTGTATGACCTACCCTCTATCGATTCGCCGTCATAATAAAGTACTGCGCAAAGAGGCAACGTACTCTTGTCAAAAATGTCGCCAACCACTTAACTTCACCGGCATTCAATTATCGTAGCCCTTACCTCATAGTGTTACTTGCGTTCCCAAAATAAAAATCGAGTTGATCAAAACCTTCCCTTCGCCACTTATTGTTAACTTACTCATCACTAAAGCTATTTTATGCGTGTTATCATGAATAAAGTCATACTTTATAAAGACTTTTATCATGAAATACTTACTCTCTCTGTTGCTTATCGCGCTTTCTAGCACTGCGATTGCCGCGCCACCGAGCTCATTCTCTGCTGCCAAACGTGAGGCGGTCAAAATTTATCAAGACCATCCAACAAGCTTCTACTGTGGCTGTAACATTCAATGGCAAGGCAAGAAAGGCTTACCCGATTTAGCCTCTTGCGGCTACCAAGTCCGTAAACAAGAAAAACGGGCTGCACGAATCGAATGGGAGCACGTTGTTCCTGCGTGGCAATTTGGCCACCAGCGTCAATGCTGGCAAGATGGCGGACGTAAAAACTGTAAGAAAAAAGACGAAACTTTTCGTTTGATGGAAGCAGACTTGCACAACCTAACTCCTGCTATTGGTGAAGTAAACGGTGACCGTTCGAACTACAACTTCAGCCAATGGAACGGTATGGATGGCGTAAGTTATGGTCGCTGTGAGATGCAAGTGAACTTTAAGCAGCGTAAAGTCATGCCACCAGACCGTGCGCGTGGCTCAATTGCTCGCACCTATCTATACATGAGCAAAGAGTACGGTTTCAAACTGTCGAAACAGCAAACGCAATTAATGAGTGCTTGGAACAAAACCTATCCTGTCGATAAATGGGAATGTGAGCGTGACGAGCGCATTGCAAAAGTACAGGGCAATCACAACCCATTTGTTCAAGAAGCCTGCCGCGCACTGTAACCTCCGACCTCGAAGCGTTTCAATTACTGATATTGAAACGCTTCTTGCCCCTTGTTTTTTCGGTGCAAAGCATCCATGTTAGGGTTTAAGTTTATTCTCTTGCTGGAAATCTCATGCGTACCCCTCGAATTTATCATCCAGAAACCATTCATCAACTTGGCTCACTTGCTTTAAGTGACGACGCAGCAGGCCATATCGGTCGTGTTTTGCGCATGAAAGAAGGCCAAGACGTTCTCCTTTTTGACGGCAGTGGCGCAGAGTTCCCAGCGGTTATCAGTGAAGTCAGCAAGAAATCAGTTTTGGTTAACATCACCGAGCGCGTAGAAAACAGTATTGAATCCCCTTTAGATCTGCACCTTGGTCAAGTCATTTCACGTGGCGATAAGATGGAGTTCACCATCCAAAAGTCTGTTGAACTTGGCGTCAATACCATCACTCCTCTGATTTCTGAACGTTGTGGCGTCAAGCTTGACCAAAAGCGTTTTGAGAAAAAACTCGCGCAATGGCAGAAAATCGCCATCAGTGCCTGTGAGCAATGTGGGCGTAATGTCGTGCCCGAAATTCGTCCAATTATGAGCTTGGAAGAGTGGTGTAAAGAAGAGTACGATGGTTTAAAGCTTAACCTTCACCCTCGTGCTAAATACTCAATCAACACTTTGCCAACCCCGGTTGAAAAAGTGCGCCTACTGATCGGTCCTGAAGGCGGTTTATCGTCTGAAGAGATCGAGATGACTCGAGAATACCAATTTGAAGAAACGCTACTCGGCCCTCGCGTTCTGCGCACCGAAACAGCGGCTCTGACAGCAATTACAGCCTTACAAGTTCGTTTCGGCGATCTTGGTTAAACGGAGAAAAATAATGATCAAACTCGGTATCGTAATGGACCCAATCTCGTCCATTAACATCAAAAAAGACTCTAGCTTTGCCATGATGCTTGAAGCGCAACGACGCGGCTATGAAATCCACTACATGGAAATGAATGATCTGCATCTCGATCAAGGCGTTGCCATTGCAGATACTAAAGTGGTGGAACTAAAAGAAGATCCAAACGGTTGGTACGAGTTCAAATCAGAGCAAACTATCGAACTGTCTGAGCTAGACGCGGTACTAATGCGTAAAGATCCTCCGTTTGATACTGAATACATCTACGCGACTTACATCCTTGAGCGTGCAGAAGAACAAGGTGCACTGATCGTTAACAAGCCTCAAAGCTTACGTGATTGTAACGAAAAGCTGTTTACAGCATGGTTCCCAGAGCTGACACCTACAACGATCGTGACGCGAAAAGCAGAGAAAATTAAAGAATTTCGTGAAAAACATGGTGATGTCATCCTGAAACCACTTGATGGTATGGGTGGCGCGTCCATCTTCCGTGTAAAAGAAAACGATCCAAACGTCTCTGTGATCATCGAGACATTGACTAACCACGGTCAAAACTACGCAATGGCACAAACCTTCGTGCCAGACATCAGCAACGGTGACAAACGTATCCTAGTGGTAGATGGCGAACCTATGCCTTACTGTCTAGCACGCATTCCTGCTAAAGGCGAAACGCGCGGCAACCTAGCCGCTGGTGGTACTGGTGAAGCTCGTCCGCTAAGCGAAACCGACCTCAAAATTGCGCAAACCGTTGCTCCGACACTGAAAGAAAAAGGCCTTATCTTTGTTGGCCTTGACGTAATTGGCGACAAGCTAACAGAAATCAACGTCACCAGCCCAACCTGTATTCGCGAAATTGAAGCCGCTTTTGATATCTCAATCACAGGCAAGCTGATGGATGCGATTGAGCGTCGAGTAAAAGGCGAATAACTCAAACTGTATTACAGTTAATAGAGAGCGTAGTACATTAACTTAAGCAAACTCATGCACATACCTAGATGTAAATTGTATGATGTTTGCTTAAGGGCATTTACGAGAGTTAAGGGTCAATATGAGTATGAATCTCACAAATCACTTTTTGGTTGCCATGCCTGGGATGAAAGATCCGTACTTTCAAAACAGCGTGATCTACGTTTGTGAGCACAACGAAGACGGCGCTATGGGGCTGATGATCAATGCTCCTGTTGATATCACCGTCGGCAACATGCTCAAGCAGGTGGAAGTTCAGCCAGTACACCCGCGCCTATTTGAAGCCAGTCTAGATAGACCAGTTTACAATGGCGGCCCAATCTCGGAAGATCGTGGCTTTATTTTGCATAAACCCAAAGATTACTACGAGTCCAGCGTCCAAATGACCGATGACCTCGCGGTAACCACTTCGCGTGATATTCTGTCGGTGTTAGGAACAGAAGCAGAACCAAGTGATTACTTAGTGGCACTTGGCTACTCCGGTTGGAGTGCAGGCCAATTAGAAAGTGAGCTGGTCGAAAACTCTTGGCTCACCATTGAAGCGACGCCTGAAATTATCTTTAATACACCAATCAACGAGCGTTGGAAGAAAGCGGTCGAAAAGCTGGGCATCGACCCAAGTCACCTTTCAGCAGACTCTGGACATGCTTAGTACAAATATACAGTTACATTAGATAGAGACACCTTATGTCACGCACAATTATGGCTTTTGACTTTGGAACCAAAAGCATTGGTAGCGCTATTGGCCAAGAAATTACTGGTACAGCTTCCCCATTAAAAGCCTTTAAAGCCAATGACGGTATTCCAAACTGGGACGATATCGAAAAGCAAATCAAAGAGTGGCAACCAGATTTGCTAGTGGTCGGTTTACCGACCGATCTGCATGGTAAAGACCTTGAGACCATAACCCCTCGTGCACGAAAATTTGCTAAGCGTCTGCAAGGCCGATACGGATTGCCTGTTGAACTGCATGATGAGCGTTTATCTACTGCAGAAGCTCGTGCGGAGTTGTTCAGCATGGGCGGCTATAAAGCCCTATCGAAAGGTAATGTTGACTGCCAGTCAGCAGTGGTGATTCTAGAAAGCTGGTTTGAAGCCCTTTGGGGTGAGTAAACACTTCAAGCACAATGAAAAAAGGTTGTCTCCTGCCAACCTTTTTTTGTTTCTGGATTGGATTAATCCATATCGATCTTAACGTTCGCCAAACTGCCCGTAGAGAATGCTTCACCACGCTGCGTTTTCAACATCAAGCGCAGATCATTTGCCGAGTCGGCACTATGTAGTGCATCCTCTTCGCTGATCTTACCTTGCATCACTAACTTATAAAGAGATTGATCGAACGTCAGCATACCAAACTCATTTGAGCGAGCCATGGTTGACTTCAACTCATGTAAATCTCCGCGACGAATCAAATCCGACACACGTGGGCTATTTAGCAAGATCTCAAATACACCATGACGTCCCTGCCCACTTTTATCTCGGATCAGCTGCTGACCAACCACGCCTTTCAGATTCATCGACAAGTCGAACAAGAATTGTTCTTTTTGATCTTTCGGTACCAAGTGAAGAATGCGCTCTAAAGCTTGGTTTGCATTGTTGGCGTGCAACGTTGCCATACACAGGTGACCCGTTTCGGCGAAGGTCATCGCGTATTCCATTGTTTCACGGCTACGGATCTCACCAATCAAAATCATATCTGGTGCTTGGCGCAGCGAGTTTTTAAGCGCAACTTCATAGCTTTCCGTATCTAACCCAACTTCACGTTGAGTCACGATACAGCGCTTGTGTTCATGCACGAACTCGATCGGATCTTCGACCGTCAAAATGTGCCCGGTTTTATTGCTGTTTCGATAACCTGTCATCGCCGCCATAGTGGTCGATTTACCCGAACCAGTAGCACCGACCACCAGCACCAAACCACGCTTAGCTATCGCCAAATCTTGCAACACTAACGGTAACTTTAACTGCTCAAAAGTAGGAATATTAGTTTCAATACGACGAATCACTGCGCCTGGTAACTCGCGTTGAAAAAAGGCACTCACACGGAAGCGACCACAATCTCTCACAATGGCAAAATTCGACTCGCGACTTTTACGAAATTCCTGACGCCGATCTGGTTCCATAGCGCTGTCGAGTAATGCAGCCACATCGCTCTCAGTAAGTTTTTCCCCTTGCGGACGCAATTCGCCATCCACACGAAATAGAATTGGCGCTCCAACCGTGATGTAAAGATCCGACGCTTTCAGCGCCAGCATGCCTTCGAGAAATTTATCTAGATCCATCTTCCGTATTCACCATTATCTGTATGAACGTTACGAGAATTGCTGCACTTCTAATCCGATCTTACTATCGACCTCTTCACGAGCAACCATGCCTTGCGCCATTAACTGACGAGCATTTTGCTCCATGGTTTGCATGCCGTGAGCCGCACCTGTTTGAATGATCGAATACATCTGCGCGACTTTGTCTTCGCGGATCAAGTTGCGAATCGCAGGCGTTGCCATCATAATTTCATGGCATGCAATACGGCCACCACCATTACGCTTCAGAAGCTTTTGCGCGATAACCGAACGAAGGGACTCAGATAGCATCGAGCGAACCATATCTTTATCACTACCAGGAAACACATCGATAATACGGTCAATGGTTTTTGCCGCCGAGCTGGTGTGCAACGTCCCGAAAACTAAGTGACCCGTTTCTGCCGCCGTTAAGGCAAGGCTGATGGTTTCTTTGTCACGCATCTCACCAACCAGAATAACGTCTGGGTCTTCGCGCAATGCACTACGCAAAGCATTTTGGAAACTATGGGTGTCACGGTGAACTTCACGCTGGTTGATCAAACATTTATTGTTGTTGTGAACAAATTCAATCGGATCTTCAATTGTGAGTACGTGCTTGTTGTGATTACGGTTAATGTAGTCAACAATGGCTGCTAAGGTCGTCGATTTACCTGAACCTGTTGGGCCAGTGACCAGAACTAAGCCTTTTTCAGCGTTCGCAATTTTTTTGAAGATCTCTGGCGCTTCTAGCTCTTCCAGAGTTGGAATGCTACTTGGAATGGTACGGAATACTGCCGCACAACCGCGAGATTGGTTGAAAGCGTTGACACGGAAACGGCCAACGTTATGCAACTCAAAAGAGAAATCGACTTCGAGTTTTTCTTCGAACTCACTGCGTTGGGCATCGTTCATGATTTCGAAAACCAAACGATGCACTTCTTGGTGTGTAAACGCTGGAATACCTAGTTTTCTCACATCCCCATCAATACGAACCATTGGTGGGACACCTGCAGAAAGATGTAGATCCGAGGCATTATGTTTTACACTAAAATCCAGTAACTCAGTGATATCCATTTAAAATCCTTAAGTCTAAAGTACAGCTATGAGTAGTATTCAACAAAATATTGAACATATCACCTCTCAAATTCGATATGACGAGCAAAAATGTGGTCGAACTCCAGAGTCAGTGCAACTTCTAGCGGTAAGCAAAACTAAACCTGTCGAGGCAATTCTCGAAGCCTACCAAGCGGGACAAACCGCCTTTGGTGAAAACTACGTCCAAGAGGGCGTCAGTAAAGTTCAGCACTTTGCCGAGCATTATCCAGATAATCGAATCGAATGGCACTTCATTGGCCCGATTCAGTCGAATAAATCGCGACTTGTTGCCGAACATTTCGATTGGGTTCACACCATCGATCGAACCAAGATTGCTCAACGCCTGAATGATCAGCGGCCAAGCGAACTTAAACCGCTACAAGTTCTGATTCAGGTTAACACCAGTGGTGAGGCATCTAAGTCTGGTGTCACTGAAGCGGAAGTATTCGAGCTGGCGGAGTTGATTTCTCGCCTACCCAACCTCACTTTAAGAGGGTTGATGTCGATTCCTGCCAACGTGTCTGACTACGAATCACAACTCCGTGAATTTCAGAAGTTGGCTACGTTGAAGCAAACACTCGAAGCACAGTTCCCAGAAATCGATACATTATCAATGGGAATGAGTGGTGATATGACCGCTGCAATCGAAGCTGGTAGTACAATGGTTCGTATTGGAACCGCTATTTTCGGCGCACGAGACTACAGCTAAATCAACAAAACGCTCACTCGCGACATAAGTTATGTCGTCAATCGTTAGAGCGTAAATGCGCAATCATCTTACTCGCCAATAGGAGCAGTAAGTAACAGCGGTGCCATTATACACCTGAGCGCACAACAAATTCTAAATATCATGATGGAAATCAGACAAATGGAACATAAAAAAATCGCCTTCATTGGTGCTGGCAACATGGTGAGAGCCATTGTTTCAGGCTTGGTTGCTAACGGATACCCAGCGCAAAACATTACTGCAACGGCTCCTTCAGAGGCTCGCCGCCTTCTGCTAGAACAAGATTTTGGCATCCGTACCACCAGCGATAACATCCAAGCTGCGACCGAGGCGGATGTGGTGGTATTGTCTGTGAAACCGCAAATGATGGCGGATGTCTGTAAACCACTGCAATCGATCGATTTCACTAATAAACTGGTGATTTCTATTGCCGCAGGCATCAACTGTTCTCGATTGGATGATATGCTAGCCACCAAATTGAACTTGGTTCGTGTTATGCCAAATACGCCATCGCAACTTGGGTTGGGTATGAGTGGATTATTCGCACCAATTCATGTAACCGAGCACGACAAAGCTTTTGCCGCAGAGTTAATGGAAGCGGTCGGTAAAGTATGTTGGGTTGAGCAAGAGTCTGGCATCAATAATGTGATTGCCGCAGCGGGCAGTGCTCCAGCATACTTCTTCCTGTTTATGGAAGCGATGCAAGCAGAAGCGATTGCGCAAGGCTTTGATAAAGAGACCGCTCGACTATTGGTTCAGCAAGCTGCACTGGGCGCGGCCAGTATGGTGGTTAGCAACCCAGAAACTGAGCTATCGACCCTGCGTGAGAACGTAACATCGAAAGGTGGGACAACGGCAGAAGCACTGCGTACATTCAACGAACATCAACTTTCAGATATTGTCGCTAAAGCCATGCAAGCTGCTGTGGCTCGCGCGGAAGAAATGGAAAAACTGTTTTAATTATTTGGATGAACTCCGTTTAGTATCATCCATCACTTGTTAAGGGTACCTTATGAATTCAATGAGTTTTCTCATCTCAACCCTATTTGACCTGTACATCATGGTCGTAATTTTGCGAATTTGGTTGCAAGCTGCGCGCGCAGACTTCTACAACCCATTCTCGCAATTTATAGTAAAAGCGACTCAGCCGGTCATTGGTCCACTGCGCCGCGTTATCCCTTCCGTGGGGAATATTGACCTAGCAACCGTGTTGTTTGCCTACGTGTTGTGTGTGCTTAAATTTGTCGTGCTTATCCTAATAGCTTCGAACGGTTCCGTCTCTTTCAGCGCTGACTTCTTATTCTTGGGCTTACTATCATTAATCAAAGCCGCTGGTGGCCTATTGTTCTGGGTACTATTGATCCGTGCAATTTTGAGCTGGGTAAGCCAAGGCCGCAGCCCTATCGAGTACGTATTCCATCAACTGACCGAGCCAATGTGCGCTCCAATCCGTCGTATTCTTCCGGCTATTGGTGGTCTTGATTTAAGCGTACTGGTGCTATTTATCGGCTTGCAGTTCGCGAACTTCTTAATGGGCGATATCATTGGTCCAATTTGGTTCCAGCTATAATGTCAGCTGCAGTTTGGCAAGATGGTGAGGACATCATCCTGAAGCTCTATATTCAACCTAAAGCTAGCCGCGATAAAATCGTTGGCTTGCATGGTGAAGAGCTAAAAATCGCCATTACTGCTCCACCTGTCGATGGCAAAGCTAATGCACACCTAACTAAGTTCTTAGCCAAGCAGTTTAAAATCGCTAAGGGCTTGGTTCACATAGAAAAAGGTGAATTAGGACGGCACAAACAAATTCGGATAGAATCGCCTACCCAGATACCGACAGAAATTAAAGCCATCATATGATGGCTTTTTATTTACGATTTTGTACCACACTTACTAATACCAACGACTGAGTACGCATTTTTTACCCCCTGACCAAGGTAAAATTGCAGCTATGGTTGTTTTATAACAAGTGCTTTGAGGAAGTAACAATGAGCAAATGGATTACCGCATTACTGATTAGCCTGTTGTCGTTACCAAGCTTCGCCGATCAGTTTAAAAATATGAAAGATATCGAAGTACACTATGTCGCGTTTAACTCAACATTCCTAACACCCAAAGTCGCACGTAGCTACGATATCAAACGTAATGGATACCTCGCTGTGGTTAATATTAGCGTGTTAGATAGAGCTTCATTGGGTAAGCCAGCATTAGAAGCAAAAATTGCTGGACGCGCGAAGAACCTTATCGGCCAAACTCAGACCTTGACCTTTCGTGAAGTCAAAGAAGGCAATGCGATATACTATTTAGCCGAACTACCAATTACCCACGAAGAAACTTTTACTTTCGATATTGACGTAAAAGCTGGAAACAAAGGCTCAGGTAAGCTTAAATTCACCCAGAAGTTTTATGTTGAAGAGTAATTGGGTTGTGATGTTCCAAAAGCTTTTGGATCTAAGCAGGCTAAAAACCACTTATTAGTTAAAGAATATCTAGAGGAGAACGATTTGTTCTCCTCTATCACTATTAAAAGAGATTCCCATGAAAAAAATTGTGCTAGCAACTGGTAACCAAGGCAAAGTTCGTGAAATGGCAGATTTATTGTCTGACTTCGGCTTTGAAGTATTAGCGCAAAGTGAATTCAATGTATCGGAAGTAGCTGAAACGGGTACAACTTTCATTGAAAACGCAATCATTAAAGCTCGCCATGCCGCACAAGAAACAGGGCTTCCTGCCATTGCAGACGACTCTGGATTAGAAGTCGATTTCTTAAAAGGCGCTCCGGGCATTTACTCTGCACGTTACGCAGGCGAGAGCGCATCTGATCAAGAGAATCTAGAAAAATTGCTAGCGGCAATGGAAGGCGTACCAGAAGCAGAGCGTACAGCACGTTTCCACTGTGTATTAGTCCTCATGCGTCACGAGAACGACCCAACGCCTATCGTCTGTCACGGTAAATGGGAAGGCCGAATTCTAACTGAAGCACACGGTGAAAATGGCTTTGGCTACGACCCAATCTTCTTTGTTCCTGAAGACAACTGTGCGTCAGCCGAACTTGAACCTGCACGTAAAAAACAACTGTCTCACCGCGGTAAAGCGCTCAAGTCGTTGTTTGCTCAACTGTCTGAGCAAGTGTCTCAGTAATCACGAGCGAATTAGACCATGTTAACGCCCCCAGCACTCAGCTTGTATGTACACATCCCTTGGTGTGTGCAAAAGTGCCCGTATTGCGACTTTAACTCTCACGCGCTCAAAACCGAGATTCCAGAAGAAGAGTACATCAGTGCCCTTTTAGAAGATTTGGATACCGACATTGAGAAATACCGCCTTAACGAAGCGCCACGCCCACTGCATTCAATCTTCATTGGTGGTGGTACGCCGAGTTTGATTTCGGCAGAAGGCATCGAGCGTCTACTTAAGGGCATTGAAGCGCGTATTCCGTTCAAGCCTGAAATCGAAATCACCATGGAAGCGAATCCAGGCACCATCGAAGCAGAGCGTTTTGTTGGCTACCGCAAAGCTGGTGTAACGCGTATCTCTATCGGCGTACAAAGCTTTGAGCAGCAGAAGCTTGAGCGTTTGGGGCGCATTCACGGCCAAGACGAAGCCGTCAATGCTGCTAAGCTGGCGCACCAAATCGGTTTGAACAGCTTTAACCTCGATCTCATGCACGGCTTACCTGATCAAAGCATCGAACAAGCCTTGGCAGATTTGGACAAAGCGATTGAGTTGGCACCGCCGCACTTGTCTTGGTATCAGCTGACCATCGAACCAAACACCATGTTTTACTACAAGCCACCAACGCTACCTGACGATGATGACTTGTGGGATATTTTCGAGCTCGGACACCAAAAACTTGCAGCCGCGGGTTATGTGCAATATGAAATCTCCGGTTACAGCAAGCCGGGCTATCAGTGTCAGCACAACCTCAACTACTGGCGCTTTGGTGATTACCTTGGTATCGGTTGTGGCTCTCATGGCAAACTCAGTTTTACCGACGGACGTATTATTCGAACGACAAAGGTAAAACACCCGCGAGGCTATTTAGCGGCTTATCAAAATATGGTCAAACCTTATCTGCATACAGAACATGTCGTCGCGGATGAAGATCGTCCATTCGAGTTTTTTATGAACCGATTCCGCTTAATCGAAGCCTGTCCGAAGCAAGATTATGTGGACACCACGGGCTTACCGCTTGGTACGATTCAAGAAACCATCAGCTGGGCGATAGAAATGGGCTACCTGAGTGAAACGCCTACCCACTGGCAAATTACTGAAAAAGGGAAGCTCTTCCTTAATGATTTGCTCGAAGCCTTTATGGCCGAAGAAAGCGAAGACTAACGCAACCCCAAAACAAAAAAAGCCTCTCAATTGAGAGGCTTTTTATTTAGAAACAGTACCATCCTAAATAAGGTTGACACATTTCCAACATTAGAAAATTGAACGGCCAATTCGCTCTGAGAGCAGCTCAAGCGCCTTAGTACCAGCAAGCGAGTTACCTGAAGGATCAAGCTCTGGAGACCATACTGAAATGGTCATTTCACCAGGTACTACCGCAATAATGCCACCACCAACACCAGACTTACCAGGCATACCAACGCGATAAGCAAACTCGCCCGCGCCATCATACAAGCCACACGTTGCTAACAGTGCATTAAGTTGTTTGGTTTGCACAGGAGAAACTACAGGCTTACCCGTTTGTACCGATGTGCCCTTGTTTGCTAAATAGCTAAACGTTTTAGCCAAATCGACGCAACTCATCTTCAGCGCACAAGCGTGGAAGTAGTTTTGTAGTACTGGAATCACTTCATTTTCGAAGTTGCCAAACGAACGCATGAGATATGCAATCGCCGCATTACGGTCACCATGCATCATTTCGGATGCCGCAACGACTTTGTCATACACAATATGGGTATCACCAGAAAGCTGACGCACAAACTCCAACAGGCGCTGACGAGGCGCAGATAAGCGAGTTTGTAACAAATCCGCCACTACTATCGCTCCAGCATTTATAAATGGATTACGAGGAATACCTTGCTCCATTTCTAGCTGGATTAGCGAATTAAATGCCTGCCCCGAAGGCTCTTTTCCCACTCGAGACCAAATTTCTTCTTGCTTGTACAAGCACATCGCTAACGTCAAGCTCAATGCTTTTGAAATAGATTGGATAGAGAAAGGTTCATCGGCATCACCCGCCTTAATAACCTCACCTTCGTTGGTGTATACCGCAATACCTAACTTGTTGCTGGGTACTTTTGCCAGAGCAGGAATGTAATCAGCCACTTTACCTTGGCCGATTAAAGGGCGTACTTCCGCCAAAATATCTGTCAAAATTTCCACTGTCGGTTTCATTCTCTACCTTCTATTTACAAGAGAACTCGTTGAGCTCAGAGGTAAAAAAAGCCAACGTGTCGTTGGCTTTTCCATAGGGTTCGTTCGACTCAAGTCGATTATGGTTTTACTGCCACAATAATATTGCGGTTGATAGATTGATCAACACGGTGAAGATAACCGATGTAAGGCTCTTCTGAAAGTACCTTCCAACCTTGCTCTTCAAATAATGCCGCGACATCTTTCCATTTCAATGTGAATTCATTGAAAGACAACACCACTGAACCTTGCTTTTTCAATACCACTTTCCATGCAGGCAGAGCCTCTTTTAAAAGCTCTAGTGGGCTGCGGTTCAGTTTGCTGTCCTTGGCATTTTTGCTGCCGTGCTGCACGCCATAAGGCAGATCAGACACCATCACATCAACTGAGTTCTTTTTCACGACTTGATCAGCGATACGAGTATCAGCCGAATACAGCTTCATAAACTGAAGATTGCCTTGGTTGTAATCTTCTTTATTTGCTGCAGTTTCAACCACGAAACCATCCGCCACTTTCTTGCCACCCGCAGTGCGCTTTTCTTTGCTCACTTTGTGCTTAAAGCGGCCATTCTTCATGAACTTAACAATAAAGGTCTGGATCTCTTGCACCCACTTGGCGTTGATCTCAACCCCTACCACGTTCAAACCGTGGATCAAGCCTTCAAATAAGGTTGTACCTTTACCACACATTGGATCCATTAAGGTCAGTTGTTCACTTCCCGTATTGGACGCACTAATGCCGATATTCACCATCAAACGGGTAAACTGCTCGTTTGTTTTCCCGGTGTAGCGCAAAATCTGGCTCATACTTTCCGGGAAAGTGTTAAATACGGGCGCTTGAACTGGTCGAAGTAAACCATCTTCGCGCACTTCAAATAGCGCATAGTAAATCGAAGAGGCTGCGATTCTTCGCGCCTGCTCATCGGTTAGCGCTTCCTGACAAGAAAACACCAACGCAGCAGGTAAGCCAACGTCTTTACTACCAATTTCTGTCACATCCACGCCTTGTGAAGCTAAAATTGCTTTTAGCTCAGAACAGGCAATGGTCATTGCGCTATCAAAGTAAATTCGGTTATGACCCGGATTCGCTAATATCGCGTAATGGTACATCCCATGAACTCCTCTGGTTACGCAATACGCTTATATTTGATATCCCAAACACCGTGACCAAGACGGTGACCACGAGCTTCAAACTTCGTTAGCGGGCGATCGTCTGGACGAGGAACGAAATCACCATCTTTAGCAATGTTTTCGAAACCTGGCGCTTGGTTCATCACTTCAATCATGTGCTCTGCGTAGTTTTCCCAGTCGGTCGCCATGTGGAAAATACCTTCATTAGGGATAAGCTTCTCACGCACCATTTCCGCAAAACCTAATTGAACAATACGACGCTTGTGGTGACGCTTCTTATGCCAAGGGTCTGGGAAGAACAATTGCAGTGTCGATAAGCTGCCATTTGGGATCATGTGTTCGAATACTTCTACCGCATCGTGACACATTACACGCAGGTTAGTAATTCCCGCTTCGCGAGCATCGGCAAGACAAGCACCAACGCCTGGGCTATGAACTTCGATACCGATGAAGTTTTTCTCTGGCGCGTTCTTTGCCATTTCAACCAATGAAGCACCCATACCAAAACCGATCTCAAGCACTACTGGGTTATCGTTGCCAAACACTTCTTTCCAATCGAGAAGTTCAGCTTTGAAGTCAATACCCATCGTAGGCCAGCATTCATTCATCGCGCTCTCTTGACCTTTAGTCAAACGCCCTTCACGGCGTACAAAGCTGCGGATTTTGCGGATCAGCTTTCCGTCTTCGTTGTATTCGTTAGTGGTTACTTCACTCATTGATTTTGCCTGCACATTGATTAATCAAAGCGGGGATTATCCAAAGAATTTACTTAGGTGCAAGTATTTGTTGAGCTCTTGGTCTATGGCAACCCAAAAGCAACGACACACCTCTTTATATCCCTACTGTTTATCCGTTGTACTTCTTGCCCATTATGTGGTGCAATTTTGCACCTAACCAATAATAGAATACAGAGCAAGTCGTGACACCTTTCGCCAGTGCCATCCTAGAATGGTATGACGCATATGGAAGAAAAGATCTTCCGTGGCAACAAAATAAGACCGCATACAGTGTCTGGTTGTCTGAAATTATGCTTCAGCAAACTCAGGTCACTACGGTTATTCCGTATTACCAACGTTTCTTGGAACGCTTTCCAACCGTGATCGATCTTGCCAATGCTGAGCAAGATGAAGTCCTACACCTTTGGACTGGCTTAGGGTATTACGCCCGAGCCCGTAACCTTCACAAAGCAGCACAAGAGGTCGCCTCTACATACAATGGTGAGTTTCCTCTTGATATAGAGAAAATGAACGCCCTACCGGGGATTGGTCGCTCTACTGCTGCCGCCATTTTATCGTCTGTGTATAAACAACCACACGCGATTCTTGATGGTAACGTGAAGCGCACCCTATCCCGCTGTTTCGCAGTCGAAGGATGGCCAGGACAAAAAAAGGTTGAAAACCAGCTGTGGGAAATTGCCGAAACGCATACCCCACAAACGGATGTAGATAAGTATAACCAGGCAATGATGGACATGGGCGCAATGGTCTGCACTCGCAGCAAACCCAAATGTAGCCTCTGCCCTGTTGCTGACCTGTGTGTGGCAAAACAACAAGGTAATGTGCTCGACTACCCGGGCAAAAAACCGAAGAAAGATAAACCAATCAAGCAAACTCGTTTCGTGATGCTTCACCACAACACCGAAAATGGTCATAAGGTGTGGTTGGAGCAAAGACCACAAACAGGCATTTGGGGTGGCTTATTCTGCTTCCCACAAACCGAACATGTGGATGCAGAAAGCGACATTGAATTGCTACTGGATCAACGCGGCATTCAAGCCAGCAATATCAAACAGAAGCAAACACTGATTACCTTTCGTCATACATTCAGCCATTACCACCTAGATATCACGCCAATTTTGATTGATTTATCAAAGCAACCGGACGTGATAATGGAAGGCAACAAAGGTCTTTGGTATAACTTATCTAAACCTGAAGAAGTCGGTTTAGCCGCGCCAGTAAAACTATTGCTGGAAACGCTACCCCACGAACTTCGTTAATTGAATACAAGGAGTCATTATGAGCCGCACTGTATTTTGTGCTCGACTAAAGAAAGAAGGCGAAGGTCTAGACTTTCAACTTTACCCTGGTGAACTAGGTAAACGCATTTTCGACAACATCTCGAAAGAAGCGTGGGCTCAGTGGCAACACAAACAAACCATGTTGATCAACGAGAAGAAACTCAACATGATGGATCCAGAACACCGCAAACTGATCGAAACAGAAATGGTAAATTTCCTCTTTGAAGGAAAAGACGTTCATATCGAAGGTTACACACCTCCGAGCGAATAAAGTCGCTTGAGTTAAACAATGACATCACAACCATTTGTGGTGTCATTTTTCTATTACCTTCAATAACTCTGATACTTATGAAAAAAATTGTCTTTATTGCTGCCGCACTTTTAATGGCAGGCTGTAGCCGTGAATTCGTCGAAAAGATTTATGACGTCAACTACGAGCCAACAAACCGTTTTGCCAATAACTTAGCTGAGCTACCAGGACAATTTGAAAAAGATACTGCGGCGCTAGATGCCTTAATCAATAGCTTTTCAGGCAATATTCAAAAGCGCTGGGGTAAAAAAGAAATCAAGTACGCTGGCAAGAGTAATTACGTTAAGTACATCGATAACTACCTTAGCCGCGCCGAGGTCGACTTTCGCAAAGGCGTGATCACGATAGAGACCGTATCACCGACCGAGCCCCAAAAACACCTAAAAGACGCGATTGTCACCACCTTATTAACACCAGACGATCCCGCTCACGTCGACTTATTCTCCTCTAAAGGTATCACGTTAGAGGGGCAACCATTCCTGTATAAACAAGTTGTCGACCAAGACAATAAGCCAATTCAATGGTCTTGGCGGGCAAACCGATTTGCGGAATACCTCATCGCAAATAAAATAAAAACCAAAAATGTAGATTTCAAGAAAGCGTATTATGTCGAAATTCCCATGGTTGAAGACCACTTTTCAACACGCAGCTACCAATACGCCGATATCGTGCGTCGAGCTTCCAAGAAATACGACATTCCAGAAGACTTGATATACGCCATTATTAAAACCGAGAGCAGTTTCAACCCATACGCGGTAAGTTGGGCAAATGCATATGGCCTAATGCAAGTTGTACCTAAAACAGCGGGACGAGATGTGTTCAAACTCGTGAAAAAGCGCTCGGGCCAACCAAGCCCTGAATATTTGTTTAATCCAGAAAACAACATAGATACTGGTACTGCGTATTTCTATATCTTAAAAAATCGTTATTTAAGAGAAGTCCGCCACCCTACCTCTCTCGAGTACAGCATGATTTCAGCTTACAATGGCGGTACTGGAGGAGTTTTAAACACATTTCATCGCAGTGATCGCAAACGCGCAATGCAAGATCTTAATTCATTGCAACCCAACCAAGTTTATTGGGCGTTAACCAAGAAACACCCGAACGCAGAAGCGCGTCGCTACCTAGAAAAAGTTACAAATTTCAAAAAGGAATTTAACTCGAAGCAAACTTTGTAGTGACAGTTGAATAAAAAGCGTTCGAACAACCACTTTTTTGAAATTATTTAAAAAAAGTGGTTGACGCAACGCGGGAAAATCCGTTTAATAGCGCTCCGTTGCCCGGATAGCTCAGTCGGTAGAGCAGAGGATTGAAAATCCTCGTGTCGGTGGTTCGATTCCGCCTCCGGGCACCACAATTTGATTTGTTGGTGTCTTAACGAAATGTTATAACACGGACAAAAGCACAAAGAATAAAGTGTGCCGACTTAGCTCAGTAGGTAGAGCAACTGACTTGTAATCAGTAGGTCACCAGTTCGATTCCGGTAGTCGGCACCA
>NZ_JAWOUT010000029.1:0-22658 GCF_033339515.1 Vibrio sp. 2130-1 | reverse complement strand
GTTTTGTGATAAACGCGAGCTTTTTGGATAGGTGGGAAATAGAAGACAGTGGCAGTGTGTTTTGTTGAAGTAATCTCCTGAGTACTATGGAGAGACAGGAACCTGGCCTGGAGAACAATACAGAAGTGGCCCCTAATTTTTTCGTAAGCGTATTAATCCTCTTATGAGGAGTAGTTTTCCCCGCTTCAGTCGGCACAAGCAAAATTTTAGTTGAGTAGACGAAGTGCCGCCTCTCTATGAACCGTACGTGCAACTTTCATACGCAGTGCCTGCCATAACTCACGTATGGAAAACTCAGCAGCGTAAATCATTGCTGAGTAATTGCACTAAGTAGAAAAGGGAAGTGCGACGTGAAGTTATATGAAGCGCTGTTCACCGACCTTCTGTATCACCAGATGGACCTAGGAGCCTGAATAAAGTAGCGGCTCTGACAATGTAACAAAGAACGGGGGTGATACCGTTCAGCGTTGAAATCGTGTGAGAACGCCCCTCCTGATAACCACAAATCGGGTGAGTGCTAGGTAGTCAGTATGATGAACATATGTGAATCTGTGTAAGGGACCTTATCCTTGCAAACAGCGGAAGTGGTTAACACGCTGTAGCCAGCTGTAGCCAAAAGGCGCGAGAGTTGGAAAGAGATTGCCCCATGCTCTTTCGTGATCGTTAAGCTCTCCGCTCCATAGTAGGCATCTACCCTGACATTGCGCGACATACGGAACACGGCAAAACGAAAGCGTTGCAGTGGATACTGACCCACTCGCGTTCGGCAAAACTTCTTGCTGTTAAGCGGGTATCACAAAACAAAGGCAGTAAAACGCCTAGAATAGACGGCGTCATCTAGAACACGGACGCGCGCCGCATGAAAGCAGTCAATCAATTGAGCAGAAGCGCTTATCAAGCTAAACCGCTCAAGCGTATCTACATCCCCAAAAAAACGGCAAACTCAGACCACTGGGTATCCTGTGCATAGTCGATAAAGCGCAGCAAGCGCTTCATCTTCTTGCACTAGAGCCAGTATCAGAAACACTTGCCGATCCTAGCAGCTATGGATTCAGACCAAACCGAAGCACTGCTGATGCTGTCGCGCAGAGCTTCAAGTGTCTGGCATTAAAGAAAACATCTCAATGGGTTCTTGAGGGAGACATCAAAGCCTGTTTCGACAAAATCGCGCATCAATGGCTTATGAACAACATTGCCATAGATAAACGAATGTGGGAACAATGACTAAAGTCTGGTTTTTTGGACAAAGGGTTGTTCTATCGCACTGACGAGGGAACACCACAAGGTGGGGGTCATATCCCCAAACTTGATGCTAATGACTCTTGCAGGGCTTGAGCAACACATAAAGTCTACCGCACTCAAAAAGAGTGCAAGAACCAACTTATTGGATACGCCGACGATTTCGTCGTCACTTGTGCTTAAAAGGAAGTGCTGGAGAACGATATCAAACCGTTGATTTCTGATTTCCTAGGTTTTAATCATAGGAAGTACAACGGGAAATTGCTCATTAAACCGAGCAAATCCAACACACTACTGTTCTTGAGTAACTTGCGCGAACCCATCAAAAAGCACGCAACTATCTCCGTTAACGATTTAATCAAATTGATAAATCCGAAACTCAGGGGTTGGTGTGGATTGGCTCCCAAGCAATATTGCACGAGCGGGAAAAGTTTCCCCTCGCGTTGCTACGGACTGGCAACGTGACTTGAGAATCTTGCTTACTGACGGTTCACGCTCAGTGTTTGTCCAATTATTCAATGTTTCCTTTATTACCCAAAGTCATAGCAGCACTTTCAAGAACTTCTTCCATGTAAATGATTTGTTCAAGTTAATTCGGCGATAGCTCTATCGCCTAAGTGAACATAAAACTAAGAGAAGACAGCATATAGACTGTATGCGGAAGAAGTATTGTGATGTTTATAGTTCATCTTAGATGCTGGGGAAATGTTGCCAATCAGCAATTAAATTAACGCCATTGTCAGATATTTCGTGCAGTTTAGCAATATGCCCCCCAGTTTACAAAGTTATCTAATGGACCTCAGCGTATTATTTCTATTGGTAGGACTTGTTGAATATTTCTTGAAACAGTAGTGTTCTCAGGCATGCGGTTAAACTTTCTAATAGTAATCCAAGCGAGAACGACATTAATGCAGGTTATACCGCAATGCCCTTTTTTCTATATCCTATAAGTCAGCATGGCTGGAGTACAACTATGTATTTTGAACATTAATCCACTCCTCCACAAGATCATAAGGTTAATTAGTAAAATAAAGATTTAAAATCACACCTACTTAAGTCCTCTTACTTAATTAGCTTTGTAAATAACCGCTCGTTCGGTTAGTAGCAATATTGAAAATAAATTCGGCGTTATCATCTTAAATTATTACAAGTAATATCTACCTCTTATTTTAGAGTAATAACTATAATTTATGACAAGATATTTTCCGCTATTTTTTCTTACAATATCTTATGCTTTTCCTAACATTCTCAAAAGCACTTTATCTTTTACAACGAAATGATGAGCTAGGGCTGCCACAACGTGCATCAAAACAAATAAAGAAAGCATAATGCATGCATACCGATGAATCAAAAAGAAAAAATTATTTATATTCTCGTCTGAGATTAAGTTAGGGATCTCTATCAACCAAAAGAAGTCATAATGGTGCTTTAGCATTAAAAAGCCACTAACAAACACGATAAACATTAGAACATAGAGCGTACTATGAGCAATTTTAACTAACCCATGATATTTTGCGCTTCCGCTATCACTTTCAACATCAGGTCGGAAGTATTTCCACACCCAACGAAGAACAAATAATGGAAATATCAATGTAGCCAACGACATATTTAAAATTGACAAGAAGCTAAATAAGTTTGGATAGCTATCCATAACCATTAGCATTACATAGCCAGCAATCAGTGCATAAAGAGTAACTGCCGCGATAATCCAGTGAAACGTGCGCGTAATAAGATCAAAGTTTGGTAACATATGAGTTTTAGATTTAAAATGTTGTTTGAAGGTGCTAAAAATTGCGGTAGCCATAAAATATGATTACCGCAAACCCTACTTGAGTCTAAACTAAAGACATTTACTGATGTTTAATCGCTTCTACAAACTCTCAGTAGATGCCTAAACGTAATACTCAAATATCAGTTAACAGGGCGCCAAACTCCCCATTGATCCTCTTCATATGACATTTTTGGGTTGTCTCCACCTTGGATCCACCATTGCGCTTGCCATTTTGAACCAGCATAAGTAACGATTTCATCACCTAAATAAATAGCGGTATGGCTCCATTCGTCTCCTTCCGGCTCCCCTGGCGCTGGAGGCGTTGGTTCTTCATTTGCGTGAACCTCAAACGTAAACGTTGCTGTACTGTCACTATTTACCGAATTTGCAACAAACGATAAGGTTTCTGTTTGTGTAACCGCAGTCGTGTCTACTACAAATAGCTCTGAACCATCTCTTACGATGTTTACAGGTGTGCCTTGCGTCTGCGTTAAGTTGGCATCTTCGCTCATTTTTAAAATGACATGTTCACCAGCATTCACTACCTTATCACTGCTTACAAGCTCGTAAATATCACCAGTCAGTGGTGGAGCGTTGTCTTCTTCATCTGATATTGAAAGTTTTCCAGACGCTCGTGCGTCCTTCGAGTTGAAAAAGTTGCGGGCAGGCTCATCCTTGAAGTACATGTAGTGATTCATTTCTTCATGCCAATCACCAATGAATACAGCGCCATCCTTATATTCTGCATGCCAACCGTTTATCTCTGAAGCAAGAAGTCTGTCCCAATCTTCAATGTTAGATTGATTCACTTCAATCTGGAAAGAGCGAGCTACAGAACCATACTTATCAATGATGTCATAATTAACTATATCCCCTACTTCTGGAGAGATAAAGTCAATAGGAATGAACAGATCTCCTCGTTCTAGATCTGGAGCTGGTTCAGGTGACGGTTCAGTAGGCACTTCATCATTAGCAATAGTGATATCTGAACAGTTATAGAAGCCTTCTCCTGCAGCATCATCGCGTTGCCAGCGTACGAATAAGATTGCATCACCTGAACGATCTGATGGAATGGTCACATCCATACGATACTTGCTGTCTGACCCAATAGGTACGTTACCTTTAGTTTCGATTAACTCTAGATCATTCCAAGCTAGTGCCTTCCCTAAATCTGCCCCAGGCTTGGTTAGGTAGAATTGCCAAAAAGAAGGGTTGTGAGGGGCGGTTGCATTAAATACATACTCAAATGTTCCTGCCTTAACTTCGGTCCTTTCCCAACCAGAATGAGGTGCTCCCATTCCAGCCTTTTGAGGATCGTTCGCATAACAAAGAGTCCCGTCTGGAATTGCTTCTTTCACAGCTTCTATATTGTTAAAGTCCGTTATATTAATTGAATATTCGTTTTTTTGAACGAATGGATAAGTACCAGACATTTCCTTAGCTTGTGCACATGCAGCATTGGGCGGGGTTCCAGACCATATTCCACCTTGTTCTTCACATATATTTTGCCTAGCACTAGGGAACTCCGACCAACCATGTGCAAATACTGTAGTTGGAACGGTCGTTAGCATTGCTAAACCCATTGAAACTTTTAAAAGGTTATTTACCTTATTCACCATTATCTCTCTATATTGTGTTGTTGAAAATCACACCAATAGTATATTAGAAAAATAAAACACTGTGGAAGAACTATTTTATAATCAAACTTCCATTCGATTAAATATCAATCAAACGTTTACAAAAACTATCATAAAATAATGTAAAATAAAAAAACAAAATACATTAAACATAAGAATTTAAGAATAATCCCATTTAAATAAAATGAACACCAAAGTTTTATAATAGTGGACCAACCAGTTGGAATTTTATATTCCTAGTTTATTCTACTATTCTTGAAACGCAAATAATCTTTCCTAATCGCCTTTGTTTCTTAAATCGATGAAACTAAATCAAAAAGTTTCTTACGATCTGATCAGCTACATCCGTTAATCATCGTAGCCTCATGTCTATACCTGGTTACAAAAAAACTAACTGGAAGTAGTACCCTCAAACCTTAATTAACCGTGGTTCTCTGACCTTTGGATTGATGAGGATGCGATCGCCGAATGGAAGAAAAGCAAACAAGGTAAACCTAGAATCCCTTGCAACATCAAAGACTTACTCATCACCACAGCAAAGGTGGTGTAACGCACTTCATCTATATCATTAAGAGCGTTGCAAGGTTTATGGCAAAGGTGAATGGAAGGTCAAGAAATATGATACTGATGGGAAGCGCAGAGTATAACGTAAGCAGCATATCGCTATTAATACCAGTAGCCACAAAGTAGTCGCGGCAAAGCTGGGCTTATCTAACGTAATCGATGCCGACGAGCTCTCCAACTTAAGCAGAAACGTCGCAATATAATTGATATAACAATTGTCCACTATCAAACATGCCCAATTACTGAGTAAAAACGTTTTCAAGCGGAAAATTAATTGTAAGAAAATATAATGTCCAGTTTATCCAGATAGACGCAATTGTTAAATCGGTAAACAAACTTACCAATATATCTTCAAAAATCAAACAAGGAAACTGGGGGTATACTCTATCTTTCGTTTGCCTCATGGCTTATTTTCATAGTCATAAACCTATCACTTAATATTGCTCTTGTTTAAAAAGCCGGCTAAAAGATTTCGCTAAAACCGACCTAAAGGTAGATACAGGTCTGTAAAGCAGACCTGTACAATAAAATTCTACTGTTATCTTTAAGGTAAGTAATGCAGAACCAACACACTCATCAAGTTTAAACTTCCGCAGTTACACTCTTTATTGAAGCTCCTTGCTCAGTCTCTTCTTTATTGAAGCCTTCGTGTAGATGGTAGTAACGTTGGTAAATCACGCCACTGATGGTCATCATGATTGCAGGTAGGCCAATCATCATAAATTCGAGTCCCATAATGGTACTTGCTGATTGCTCTATGTTTGGTACGTAACCCACAACAGACAGACCGATACCCACGATGAAACCACCTGCTGCACCTGCGAATTTCACAAGCATAGTTTGTACTGAGAAGATAACGCTCTCGCTACGACGACCTGTTTTGTGCTCGCCGTAGTCCACAACGTCAGCCAGCATTACAGTTTGCAGCGCGTTCGCAATACCCACACCAAATTTAATTGCCGCACCCGCCATACCAATCATTAGCGCGTTAGCTGGAGCGATGAAGCCCATCAGTAGTAGAAGTACACAAGATAGAATTGGGAAGCCACAAGCGATAGGCCATAGAAGCTTACGTGGTAGTAGTGAGGCGATACGAGGGAACAAGAATACACCTGCCACTTCAGCTGCACCTGCAACCGCCATATAAACCGGGAATAGCTCCGCGTTACCTAGTGCGTAAGAAAAATAGTAAATCGCAAAGCCACCAACCAATAGGTTTGCAATTTGGAAAGACAGAACCTGCCGATTAGCGCTTTAAGCTGATCGTTTTTACCGATGATAGTCAAAACATCTTTGAAGCTGAATTTCTCTGCTGGTTTTGCGTTAGCTGGTGCAGCTTTCTCTTTTACGTTACGAGCAATCAAAAATGCGCTCATCACAAACAAAACCGCAATAAGCATCGCAACATTGAAGAAACCGTCGCCTTGGTTGCCGCTACCTAGCTCGCCCACTATGTGCAGACCGTAAGTACCAGTAATGAACCATGCAAGACTCGCGAACAAACGTGGCCATACCACCAGCTTTTCACGTTCCTGGCGAGAGCTTGATAGCGCAGGAATCATCGACCAGTATGGGATATCCATAATGGTGTACGTTAGACCCCAAAGGATGTATGCCGCTGCTGCGTAGATGTAAAGCGTAGTGCCTTCAAACATGTGAGTACTGAAAAGGCCAACCAGTACTACTGCGTTTAATAACGTACCAATCACAATCCAAGGGCGGAATTTACCGAATTTTGAGCGCGTATTGTCCACGATCACCCCCATCATTGGGTCAGTAATCGCATCAATAATACGAGCGGCTAAGAAGATGGTACCAACGAAAGCAGCAGACAAGCCAGCTACGTCAGTGAAGTAGAACATTAAGAAGATGTAGATAGGTGCACAGGCAAAGTCTTTACCGAGTGCGCCAAGACCGTAGGACAGCTTGGTTTGTAGCGTAATTTTATCAGACATAATAGTTCCTTAGTGTCGTACTACTATTCATTCCCCTAACTAGAATTCATAACGTCGACGTCTTTTATTTATATTTCGATGCTAATGCTACTCACACACTGAATGCCTTACTGTGATCAAAAACCGCTTTATGGAAACGTTTACAAGCAAGTTTTCAAAATGAGACATCGAACAATATTTAGACCTATCAATGCGAGGAGATCGTGCTATTTGCGCTATTTTATCAACAATTTGTGCTCATTAAGCATGAGAACGATTTCAGAACGGCCAATTAAAACCAACGCAGAAGCCGTACAAACCTAATGTCTGTACGGCGATAGAAAACCCATGAGAAACGATGAAATCATCTAAATGGGCATGGTTCTAAATAGGAATGGCTTAGTGAATATGTTCGAACTTCACCAACATGGCACTTTCTGGATCAAGGATTGGCATGGTCAAGCCAACCTCTTCACACCATGCGCCAGATAGCTCACAACCGGATTCAGTCCAAGGCGGTTGGTAATTCACGATGTCATCGTAGTTAGACGGTTTATCCAATAACGTCACTCGATATGTCGCTTGTGGATCCAAGCCCGGTACACGCAAATGCCCACTTAAAGAGTTCGTTGGCATCGCGAGCTGAGCGATCATCACCACCGCTTCCGATTGATCGTTTGAGACAACCGCATGAATTTGATGTGCTTTATCGTCCGTTGGGATTCGCCAAGTTCTGCCGCTGTGTAGCAATGGGCGCAGCATCTTGTGCAGCTTGATGTAGCGTTCAAAACCTTCTTTTTCAGCTTGTTCTTCTTTCACTGGGTCAAGCTCAATCCCCATGTGACCGAACAGTGCTGTAAGCCCGCGGAATTCGATACTGTGACGACGGCGCGTGCTATGACAGTGGCTAGCACCAATATGGCTGCCCATCACTTCTGGCGGGAAGAAGTAGCTCATACCGCGTTGAATGGTTTGACGCTCAAGTGCGTCGTTATTGTCTGAAGCCCAGAATCGATGCGTGCGTTTCAGAACCTCAAAATCAATACGACCACCACCTGCCGCGCAAGATTCAATCTCCACTTTCGGGTGCTTTTCACGAACTTTATCAACTAACTGGTAGTAACGTTGGGTTTGATTGTGCGCCGCAGCCTGACCTAAGTGCGCTGGCTGAACCACTTCACGGTTCATATCCCATTTGATGTAAGCGATGTTGTAAGTCGAGAGGAAGTGATCCAATCGCTCAAACAAGAAGTTAAACGCATCATCGTTTTGTAGGTTAATAACATATTGGTTGCGACCGGTTGGCTGATCGTAACCGTTTACAGCCAATAACCAATCAGGATGCGCACGGAACAATTCGGAATCTTTGTTGATCATCTCTGGCTCAAACCACAAGCCAAATTCCATGCCCAATTTGTTTACGTGTTCCACAATCGGGTGTAGGCCATTTGGGTACTTAGCTTCACACAGAAACCAATCCCCTAGCCCTGCTTTGTCACCGTTGCGCCCTTTAAACCAACCATCATCAATGATAAAGCGTTCTACACCCATCTCTGCCGACTGAGTTGCCATCGCCATGATGTATTCTGGATCGTGGTCGAAGTAGATGCCTTCCCACGTGTTGAGGTGGATCGGGCGAGGTTTGTCCGTGAAATCACTCGGCAAAATCGTTTCACGTACATGAGAGTGGAAGTGATGACTCATGCCATTCAAACCACAATTACTGTGGCTCGCGTACAACCAAGGCGTCGTAATGCTCTCACCTTCTTTTAGAGCCACTTCACCAGGCAGATAAATGACTTCAGCCTGCATGTAACGGCGGCCATCGGCTTTCACATCTACGCGCAATCTGTGGTTGCCACTCCATGCGAAATGGAAGCCCCACACATCACCATTCATTTCATCAAAGTGAGTCGTACCGGCAACAAGCGCAGGATAGTGCTCATGAGAAGTGCGTCCACGACGGTTTTCTTGTTGGTAGCCTCCTTGTAGCAATGGCTGGCGCACCGTTTGGAACTCATGAACCCAGCGGCCGTAGTAAGTCATCAACTCACTCGCACGCGCTGGCAAAGGCAACGTATTAGCGAGACGGTTCACATGATAAACGCCCGCTTTTTTGTTGGTGAGCGTATGACGCGTTTTCACCACATCGCTGCTATCAAGCTTAAGCTCGGTTTGTAAACGAAGACCTGCGATTGCATCTTCGCTCTCAATCACAATAGTGCCTTGCTGTTGTTCAATATGGGAGATGACAAACACTGGAGCCCAATCTTGACCACCGCGGTGCCCTTCCACACCAGGGCTGCTGAAAACGCCACGACCAAGCTCTGGGTGTAGAGTCATGGATACGTCGCTGTCCAAACGACCGTATGGCACGGGACGATGTAAAGCCATGCGGAAACCACTAAGGTCACCACTCACTTTTTGTCCCCAATGCAGAATCTCTGCATATTCGCCCAACTCTACAATCAATTGAGTTTGCTGACCGGTTAGATCAATCAGTGTTTTGTCCGTCATCTTGTCTTACCTTGAAACTGGAAATTACGCTGCATCATAATGAAAAAAACAAAAGAATCTGTGAGCCACACCAAAATCATGGAAACGTTTACAATTTAATTTTGAAAACTTGTGTAATCACCCGCCAAGCCTAATTTCTACTTATATAACGCCACGAACTGCTCCAAAACCCTCTGCTTATTTGGTTACTGAGTTCTTTAAAGCGCTGCGCGCAAATTCAAATACTCAGCTGATTTATAAAGCAATTTTCACGGTTTAATTCATTACCTCGCAACAACCAAATCATAAATAAGGTTACAGACCGCTCAGTTGAACTCCTCACCTCTTGAAGTGATTAACCGACATCCGTATTCTTGAGGTTTCGAGATTCTTTATGAAGTGTCTCTCTTGGGTCCTAACTCAAAACCCCAGTTTGACGATACAGCAAATGCTCGTGTGCAGTGCGCCCGCGACCCCTTGTTGTATATGCTTCCTTGTCTCACATGCCCAGTTGATTTCAGTTGGGCTCTCTTTCCTCTTCTTTCTAACAACTGCCTTTTCTTAGAAAAAAGCTATTTTAAATCAGCGCCTTAAATAACATCAATCCTAATACCCCAACCCAAACACTACCCAACTAAAGTAAACGATTCCAACCCACACGGTTATAAATCAATCTAAAACTGCGCTTAAAACCTCAATTTAAGAGATCGCAATCACACAAAATAGTACTAACCCCCTCATTACGACAAAAATGCCAACCTCATCATGAAAACGTTTCCAAAGTTTATTTACACTGCACAGCGAGTTAGGACTCAAACCAATAAAAAATAAATCCATAAAAATAGAATGGAGACACTTCATGAAACAAAAGACGCTTGTAAGAGCGCTTGGGTTAACCCTCGCCCTAGCACCGCTTGCTGGTATGGCTGCAGTGGAGAACATTACTTACTTTGGCTACGCCAAGTGGGGCAACATTTACACCGATAACGATGAACACAATGGTGGCAAAGGCGAACGCAGCGATGTGATTCGTGCTGGTCAAGGTTACGGCAACTACCGTTTGGGTAACGAACTGAACTGGTGGGAAGCGGGCCTCAAAGCCGACGTTTGGCAACAAGGCGATGCGTACTTTGATACCACACTTTACCTTGGTAGCGGCGAAAGCTGGGGTGATGTTAGCTTGATCCAAATGTGGTCATCGGGTCATGGCCTGTTTGAAGGTCAAGCGGATGCGACAGTCTGGGCGGGCGAACGTTTTTACCGCCGTCATGAAGTGCACATGATCGACATTAAATACTGGGACACATCGAGCACAGGTATCGGTATTGAAAACTGGGATCTGGGTTTTGCTAAAGGCCACATCGCATGGATGGCGCCAAACTCTAGCGTAGATGGACGCAACTTACACAACATTGACGTACGTTTAAGCGGCATTGAACTGAGCGACAGTGCAGATCTTACGGTCGGTTTGAACTACGTGTTCACGCAAAACTCTAGTTATGACGAAAGTGACATCACCACTTCTGGCGCCATGCTTTCTGCACTTTACCGTCAAGCTTGGAACTATGGTTCAAACACATTTGCTTTCCAATACGGTACGGATGCGCTCGCGGGCGGTTTGATGAGTGCTGAAGGCGGCTCAAACCGTAAATACAACACCGGCGTTGAGCACGATGGTTACAGCTGGCGTATTTTCAACTCTGGCGATCTTAACGTGAATGAAGATTTCCAAGTGATGTACTCCATCGCTTACCAAGACAAAAACCTGGATAACAACGAAGGTGAGAAATGGTTCAGCGTGGGCGCTCGCCCTCAATACAGCTGGACAGAATACATGGCAACTGCACTTGAAGTTGGCTACGAATCAGTAGAAGCACAAAACGGCGCTGGCACCAACGACATGTACAAAGTGACGGTGGCGCAAATGTTCCAAGCAGGCAAAGGCGTTTGGACTCGTCCATCACTGCGCTTGTTCGCGACCTACTCAGAGAAAACCGATGAGTGGAACCGTGGCGGCGAAGTCTACGGCCATGCTCGCAGTACTGGTGGACAAAACGTCGACGAAATCACCTTCGGCTTTAACGTCGAAACATGGTGGTAATCCAAACCCGCTACTATTTATGAACCCAACGGGGTGAGTAATACGCTCCCCCCACAAAGGACAACACAGATGAAACTAAAACCGATAGCAACTCTATTCATGGCTCTGTCTCTTGGCGCGTGCAGTGGATTACCAGAGCAAACCTTCAATACTGATTTGAGCCAACCACAATGTTGCTCAACGTTAGATGCTTTGCCTCTGACTGCCCTATCGATTCCTTTCCACCAGCAGGTGGTTATGGATGCAAATCTGCCAAGCATGAGCGGTGCGGTTTTACTTTCTTCCGATTCAGCTTCATCCAAACCACTCCCAGTGATGAGCTATCAAATTACTTCTGACGCGCCATTCGCGCTGCTTGTTCGCTCTTATATTGATAACAATGCGTTATTTGCTGCGAACGTTCTTATTTATGACGCGAAGTGGCAGCTTCTATCTAATTACTCAGCAAAAGACTTTAACTACCGCACAACAGGCATGCGCGGCTTAGAACGTGTTGAACAAGTGATCACGGTGAACCCACAACTTAATGGCGCGAAATACGTGGTCATCGCTTCAGATTCGACACTGCTTGGCACCGAATTGACTCGCAAGCACCCGGAAGAAGTTTATGCAGAAACGCAAAACGTCATTGGCAGTAAACAGCTTCCCCTCACTGCGCAGTTCCAACCTTTTGGCGTTATTGATGTTACTGCGAGTGCCTCCGACAACAACGCGGTATTAACGCTTTTGGCGGAATTGCGCACACAAACCAACGACACCGCAAAAGCAGAGTTAACTCCTGCCGCATCGCCTGAAGCACAAGATGAATGGACGTTGTACCAATCTCAAATCGATGCAGCGCTCAAAGACAACGACGTAAAACAAGCTGCGGCGATTGCCAACCAAGCAGCTGAGCAAGGCTTTACTCAAGCAAAAGATTATCTCGTGAAGCAATTAGCGAAATAACGCTTCACAACAAGACCAAAGACACTCTCGCTACGAGCTCAAACTCCGTTGCGAAACAAGATTAGAAACAAAAAGTTAAGTAGGAAAACCATGAAGGCATTTTCAGAAATTCTCCAAAGACGCGACTGGGAAAACCCGCAATCAGTGAACATTCACTGCCTTAAGGCTCACAGCCCTCTTTCCAGTTTCCGCGATATCGACCATGCCCGCGACGGTATTCAATCCCAGCGTCAGTCGCTAAACGGACAATGGAAATTCAAACTGTTTGATGCGCCAGAGCAAGTTGACGGCGAGTTCATCGAGTCACAATTCAATGACAAAGACTGGGATGATATTACTGTCCCTTCAAACTGGCAAATGCAAGGTTACGACAAGCCTATCTACGCCAACGTGAAATACCCATTTGAGGTAAACCCGCCGTTTGTACCGAGTGATAACCCAACGGGTTGCTACCGCACTACCCTGTCACTTTCAGCGGAAGACTTAGCCAATACGCAGCGCATTATCTTTGATGGCGTGAACTCGGCTTTCCACCTTTGGTGTAACGGCACTTGGGTTGGCTACAGTCAAGATAGCCGCCTGCCTTCTGAATTCGACCTAACGCCTTACCTTGTTGCGGGTGACAACAGCCTTGCCGTCATGGTGATTCGTTGGAGTGATGGCAGCTACCTAGAAGACCAAGATATGTGGTGGCTAAGTGGTATCTTCCGCGACGTGACTTTGCTGTCTAAACCACAATACTGCATTGAAGATGTGTTCATCACACCAGATTTAGACGCGTGTTACCGCGATGGTTCACTGTCGGTTGTGACTTCGATTTCTGCGCCTGACACCTACCAAATTCAAGTGCAGCTGTTTGATGGCGAACAAGCCGTGACAGAGCCACGCATCGACCGTCCGCACAACCGTCGCATTGACGAACGTGGTACGTGGGATGACTTGGTATTCCAAACATTGCACGTACGCGAGCCAAAGAAATGGACGGCGGAAACACCGAACCTTTACCGCTTAGTCGTCTCACTATTGGATGAAAATGGTACGCACTTAGAAAGCGAAGCGTACCCTGTGGGTTTCCGTAAAGTCGAAATCGCCGATAGCCAATTGAAACTAAACGGTAAGCCTTTGTTGATCCGCGGCGTGAACCGCCACGAACATCACCCAGAGCTTGGTCATGTGATGACAGAAGAAGACATGATCCGTGACATCCGCTTGATGAAGCAACATAACTTCAATGCGGTACGTACAGCGCACTACCCGAACCATCCTCGTTGGTACGAACTGTGTGACCAATACGGCTTATACGTGTGCGATGAGGCGAACATCGAAACTCATGGCATGCAGCCAATGAACCGCCTATCGAGCGATCCACAATGGGCGCACGCTTATATGAGCCGCTACACCCAAATGGTGATGCGCGATAAAAACCACCCTTCGATCATCATTTGGTCTTTAGGTAACGAATCAGGTCACGGCAGCAACCACAATGCCATGTACGCTTGGTCTAAAAACTACGACCCTTCTCGCCCAGTGCAGTACGAAGGCGGCGGTTCAAACACCACGGCAACCGACATCATTGCACCAATGTATGCGCGTGTGAATACTGACATCGAAGACGAAGCCGTGCCGAAATGGGCAATCAAGAAATGGGTGTCGTTACCAAATGAAACTCGTCCTTTGATTTTGTGTGAATACGCACACGCGATGGGCAACAGTCTGGGTAGCTTTAATGACTACTGGGATGCGTTCCGCGATTTCCCTCGCCTACAAGGCGGCTTTATTTGGGATTGGGTCGATCAAGGTTTGAGCCAATGGGATGAAAACGGCCAACATTTCTGGGCTTACGGCGGCGACTTTGGTGATGAAATCAATGACCGTCAGTTCTGCATCAACGGTTTGATCTTCCCAGATCGCACGGTTCATCCAACGTTGGAAGAAGCAAAATACTGCCAACGCATGATTACTGTGTCACTGCAAGAGCAAACCAAAGAAGCTTGCACACTGTTGGTGACTAACGAGCACTTGTTCCGTGCGACCGATAATGAGCAATTGAACTGGTCTCTGTTGGAAGATGGCAAAGTTATCCAAACGGGTTCGCTCACACTTCATGTAGAAACCGACAGCCAAGCAAGCATTGAGGTTGCCCTTAACTTCACGCCAAAAGCGGAAGCGCAATACCACTTAAATACCGACATTACTCTGATTGCTACAACGCCTTGGGCAGACGCAGAACACGTCGTTGCTTCTGAGCAAATGTCACTACGCAATACAGCAGGCCTTGCTCTACCAACATTGGAAACGCAACCAGCACCAATGCTAACGCAACAAGACGATGCCATTTTGGTGTCCAGTGTGGATGAAAAACATCAATGGCGTTGGGATAGCCAAACTGGCTTGATGACCGACTGGCGTGTCGATGGCGAAGCACAAATGCTTGCGGCACCACAAGACAACTTCTTCCGTGCACCATTAGATAACGACATCGGTGTGAGCGAAATCGACAACGTCGATCCAAACGCTTGGATGTGTCGTTGGGATATGGCGGGTATCGGCCAGTGGGAGCGCCAGTGTGTCGCTTGCCACAGTGAAACTCTGGCACATGCGGTGGAAGTGACTTCGACGTTCGCTTACCACTTTAATGGTGAAGTACAGGCGATCACGACTTGGACGCACACCCTGAGCAATAACGGTGAGATGGCATTGGCTGTCGACGTGAAGCTGGCTGATGATTTACCACCAATGCCACGCATCGGTTTGGAACTTGAACTGCCATTGAACGAGCAAAACGCGCCGATCACATGGCAAGGTTTAGGTCCATTTGAAAACTACCCAGACCGTTTGGCAGCGGCACGCTTCGGCCTGTACACACAAACACTTGAGCAAATGCACACGCCATACATTTTCCCAACCGATAGCGGTCTGCGTTGTGGTACGCAATGGTTGAAGGTTAATGAGTTAGAAATCTCGGGTGACTTCCAGTTCTGTGTGAGTCAGTACGCTCAGCATCACTTAGCAGCAGCGAAACACACCAGTGATTTGGTCGCGGAAGAGAAGATTTACGTACGCCTAGACCATAAACACATGGGCGTAGGCGGCGATGACTCTTGGAGCCCAAGTGTGCACAAGGAATTCCAGTTAACGGACAATCAATACTCTTACAAAGTGACGTTCAAACCTGCTTTATAATCGATTAGTAAATAGAGCTCAATACACGTAAGCTTAGCTTGATCCCCAAGTTTCGACTTGGGGATTTTGTTTAAATAAGGCTCAGTGTACGTTAAAAACTTGAAACACGGCTACTATTCTAACTTCACTCATTGAGTTCTCAATGCCTTCATAGTTAAATAGGTAAAAATCAAGATTCTGAGTTCCCTATGGCTACCATCAAAGACGTCGCAAAAGAAGCTGGCGTATCCATCGCAACCGCATCACGAGTGATTAACAACGCACCTCATACTAGTGAATCCGCGATTGTTGCTGTCAAAGAGGCAATGACGAAACTCGGATACCGCCCCAATGCGAATGCGCGTGCACTGGTTAGTAAATCGTCCAACGCGATCGGGGTATTGGTGAATGACGTTTCTGCGCCCTTTTTCGGTACTATGGTGAAAGCCATCGACACAATTGCGAGCGAGCAAGAAAAACAGCTTCTGATCGGCAGCGGTTATCACGATGCGGTCAAAGAGCGCAATGCCATCAACCTGCTGATCAACAGCCGTTGTGAATCGTTAGTCGTGCACAGTAAAGGCATGACGGATGACGAGTTAACCACGCTCGCCAATGAAATTCCGGGTATGGTGCTGATCAACCGTATTGTGCCAAACATTGCTTCACGCTGCATTGCACTAGATAACCATAAAGGCTCTTATATTGCCACCGAACATTTACTCCGGAATGGTCACAAACACATCGGCTATATCTGCTCAAGTCATGATATTGAAGATGCCCGAGACCGGCGCGAAGGCTATCTTGATGCGCTTCGAGATAACGACATTGAGATTCGTGAAGAATACATCGAGTACGGAGAGCCTGATGAAACTGGCGGTGAGCAGGCCATGTTAAATTTGGTGGCAAAAAACACACCAATTACCGCTGTCGCAACTTATAACGACTATATGGCAGCAGGCTGTATGACTTTACTTCAGGAGAATGGTGTCCGTATCCCGGATGACATGTCGATAATAGGTTTCGATGATGCTCATATCGCACGTTACATCTATCCTCGCCTAACAACCATTCGCTACCCTATCCAAGTGATGGCAAACGAAGCAGTAAAGCTCTCCCTGCAGCTAGTAAACTCTAAAGAAACAGCGCATACAGAACGTAAACTCTTTATCCCGATTTTAGTTAAACGTTCATCTGTGTGTAACGTGGTTCCCTAACCTTCATGATCATATAGTAAGCTTAATTCAAGTAAATGCACGCTTGAAACAATTCGCTCTGTGAGTAGTTGTTAGTTTACTGTTTTCCAGCACTTCAGCCGCAAAACAGAATACCAGTTTATGACTATCTTTTTAGTAGCGATGCTACAGCTACAGCAGAGGTGTTTGGTTTCGCTTCTTGAAAGGCGGTGGTTTACAGATTCCGAAGTATTACTAATTCGAGTCGAACAACACAGGAAAGCTATAACTATTGTGAGTAGCGTGTACGAGATGAGTTCGCTTTTCGAAAATAAGGAACTTACGGAATTTTCACGATCACGAGCTCAAACATCCAAGTTAGCAAGCGACTGTTCTGAGGCGTAACTGCATGTACATTCAGACAGAAGTACTGTAGACGTGGGCTCCAAGCGCTCTCAATATGGTCTTCATAAATAGAGAACATGCTAACAGCAGTGTTTAACGTGTTCATCAAAATCAAGTGCGATGAACTAACGTGATAAGTTTTTGAGCAGTGCTGTTCCATAACAACGTCCTGTGTTTGCCGCCTTAGTGACAGCGTAACCTTTAATGACTCACATTCAGCTTTATTGAGAGCATCCTGTTCATCATTATAAGGTTTTCTCTTCCGAGTATTTAGCAAACTGGAACTTAAGAAGCTGGAGTATACATTATGCTATAGTTTTACCACTATTTATTACCACAATACGTATTTTTACCCCGATAACCTAACTTTGATCTTGAGCATCAAGAAAGTCCTTAAATTCAGTTTCGTAGATATTAAAGAGCACAATTGTAATGGCAAATATCAAAGGCCCATAAATCAATCCAATTAAACCAAACAAATGAATACCACCAAGCAATGAAAAGAAAACAAGCAATGTACTCATACCGGAGCTTCCTTGCATCAGCATGGGTCTAAGAAAGTTGTCTATTGACCCAACAAAAGCAACACTCCATATAGCAAGAAAGACTGCCCAAAAAGTCTCGTCTACTATAATCAGGTAGATGGTTGCAGGAACCCAAATCAAAGCCGTACCTACAACAGGAATAAATGACGCAAACCCCATCATAGTTCCCCAGAATAACCCTGAAAACCCTGCCATCCACATACCTAGACCGCCCGCAGCACCTTGCGCGATTGCAGTAAGAAATGAACCTAATACTGCTGACTTAGATACCTGTTCTATCTCGTTCAGTATTCTGTCCTCTTGGCTACGTGATAGAGGTAATATATGTCGAAGAGCGTTGATGAGCTTTTCTCGATCACGAAGGAAAAAAAATAAAACAAACAGCATTAGAAAAAAGCTAATTAGGAAATTAGTAGCTTCGCCCAAAATTTGTGCACTGGCTCCAACTAAACTCGAACCCAGGGACGTAGCTAACTGAGCTACTTTCTCCACTATCTGATTTGGCTCTATTGCATCAAAAGGAAGATAGTCATTTAAAATTCTCAAGCCATTACTAACTATCGGATGTTGCAAAGTATCCTGTATTCCATTGCCAGTAACCCAGGAGTATAGATTTTGTGAGAATAACGAGCCTTGCTGAACAATCGCTCCAAACACCAACAGTAGAGGTAACACAATAATAAAAGTAAGGAGTATACAAGATAATAACGCAATAGTATTACTATGGTTGGGGAATTTTGACTCTAATCGATTATGTATCGGCAGCAACAATATCGATGTAACAAAAGCCATAACAATTGAGTTTATATAAGGAGCTAGCAAAAAGTAACAAGCGATCGCCGCCACTATTAACGCTATGATTAATATCTTATGACTTGATGTAAATTTCACTTGCTCCGTCACGCTTCAACCCTCTTATAAAGTTTTATAGAAACCAACAATTGCATCGTTCAGGCCTTCTCGCTGATAGAATCGACGGGCTTGTGTGTTTGTTGCAAGAGTATCTAAAACTAGGCGATCACATTGATGGCGCTTACCTATATTCGTTAACTCTGTAAGTAAAGTAGAGCCGAGTCCTCTACTTCTCTGTCCTTCTGCCGTAACAAGGTCATCTACATAGATAAAGTTCCCATGAATAAGGTTCTCCATAAAATGGTACCCAGCAACCGCAAGTGCCTTATCATTATGCCAAGCAACGAGGACATGATAATCATGTTGTCTCATAAAGAGAGCGCGTCTAACCCACTCATCTTCGTCTTTGAGTGCTGGACGTAATCTGGAGATTACTGAGAAACAATTCGCCAATTGTGTTGGTGTTTCCGCGTGTTGGACCACAATGTTAGCTAACATAGTATTACTTGATTCTGATTGAGACATATCGATATCCTCTGAAGTATTCGTGTTTACGCTGATACTAATTTCTATATTATCTCCAATAAAGTCGAATCTACGCTTTGCTAGCAACCTAAATGCAAGTGTGAATGAAAGCTAAACCCTCTCGGAGTCAATAATTGCACAACGTATAGGGAAAATAGGTATACTCGCACCTGGTGATAGGCATCGAAAAAAACTAATTGCTTTATGTAAATCATCAGGATCAATTTTCAAATTGTTATCGATTCGTCCATCATTAGTCATATCTGTATCTACCACACTTGGACACAAACAACATACTTTGATATTGAAAGGCATGAGATCGTAGTACAAACTCTGGCTATAACTTACAACTGCAGCTTTAGTTGCAGAATATGCTGCAATCTTAGGCACAGGCTCTAAACCAGCGATGGAGCCTAATGTATAAATCTCTCCGGAGCCGTTTTTCTTCATATGCTCAGCTATAATATTGCATACAATAAAGTTAGAAAATAAGTTGGTATTGATCAGCTTAGATAAGTCATCAATAGATAAGCCAGTGCTTCCACCAATTAAGATACCTGCACTATTTACCATTACATCAATGTGTTGATATCGTGAAAGTATGGATTTAAATGCCGATTCAACTTCATCTGGTCGACTAAAATCAACCGGAAAAGTTGAGACATGGCTGTTTTCGTATTTAGACTCAATACGACTCTTTGCGTTCTTAAGACTTTTTATATCACGTGAGACAAGAATGAGAGAGTAGCCTTGACAAACAAAGTATTCAGCGATACTCCGCCCTATACCTCGACTGCCTCCTGTAATTAGTGCGTATTTAGTCATCTAACACCTTAAATTTTGCTACATTGTCTAATGTTTTCATTCCTACATGCGTCAATGCAATGTATCGTATCTTATTGAAATTAAAGAGTGTATTAACCAGAACAGAGAGGAATCTACGGAGAAAAATGTTCAAATCCTTTCATCAACAGAGTCTTCTTTAGTTAAGAAAATCGATACATCCATGTATCGGTGAGAAAAGTGTATATAATATCGTCTTTTATATGACAGGCTGGTAAAAGAGCCATTTAAGACAAATATCTTTCTCAAGGTGCAACATAGTTATCGCATAGTTATTGACAGTAGGTACATTAAAATTAACTTAAGTTTTGTTCGAAAAGTATAGGATTATTCTTAAAAAATCATCAATAAGGTCTATATGGAGAAGATAACGCTCCGGTTATTAATATGATGGCATTTTCTTGCGTATAAAAAAGACCACTGAACAGTGGTCTTTAAGAGCAGTATCAGTATACTGATAATATTTATATCATTTACCTGTGGTTACTGTATACTCATCTGACTTTAACAAAGTACCGCCGCTTTCTAATCTGTACAACGTTACACGCTCTGACTTAGCTAACATATACGCACTATCTACTGTAATGGTTTTCAGGTACTTACCATCACTTTTACTATCTGAGTCTTGATTAGCAGCGATTTCACGTAGAGCTTTGACAGATACATTTCCTGAGTATACGACCCTACCTTTTTCCTCAGTAATTGAATCTGCTTCTATTTCAAATTTCTCTCCGGGGTTAAAGAAAATTTCTGCATCCCCTATATACTTTTGTACCTGTTTACTTTCGTTAGCGGTAATATCCATGGCTAGCACTTGTGTTGAGAAAAAAACACAAGCTAGCATGCATTTCATCGTAGTATTAATTTCCATATCCCCTCCGAGACTACTTTTGATTTTACAAACACGAAAAATTTCCGTGTTGCTTTACAATACTATAAACTCCTATTCTTTCTGAGCTACTACTAGAAGTTCCGTTTTCCCTTTATACAACGTAGATTCGTTTTTGCATTTTCTTGTGTATTTTTCTAGTTATCTAAAGATAATCTAACAATGTCATATTGAGTTTTTATTAAATTTATTACGATATAATATCGTTTATCATTTTTAGGCTAAACTTTTTGGGATACCTCAAGATAAAAAACGGTTCTTAGGTGAGCTTTGTTTGACTTGGTATATCCACAAGATTTAACCATATGCTCACATCATTCGCTATGTAGCATAGACTGTGTAGATGATTTCCATAGCTCATACATACTGTAACGTTTGGTGAATAAGTTACTATCCGCTAGTTTAAATCTTGAGCGGTAACGGTGAATTAATTTTCCTTCTCTTAGTAATTTTTAATAGACTCGAGCTAAATCCAAAAAATTACTAACGATACCGAGCAATGGTTATGCACCCATCTATAACTTTGCTCGTATTGAGAGCCCCTTAGACCAGCGCTCTACTCGAACACTGTACACAAAGCGACTTTTGTTGCCTCAAGTTCTAATCCCGGACCTAAAACACTTCTCGTCGTTATTGTCATAGTTAAATCTATAGTCTAAGAGGTTTACCTGAACTCTAGTTGGTAAGAGACCTCGGTCATTAAAAACCTGAACACAAGTATTCTTTTAGACTTTTATAATGATCGTTACTGCTTAGTCTCTGCTGCCTTTATTTTATCTAAAACAACAGGTTCAAGTTTTTCAAAAGGAAGGTAACCAGGAATGATTTCCCCATTTAATAGCAGTCCAGGAGTACCTCGTATACCGAGTTGATTAAATAGCTGGTAGTTCTTAGCAAGCATGTCTTTATGCTGCGGAGATACATCAAGATACTCTTCTAATCCGAATTTCTCAGCAATCATCTCAACTGAGCGCTCATTATGCACTCCAGGCTTTTTAACCAAAAGATCATGAACATCTTGATACTTATCAGGATGATCATTCCAGACATTCAATGCAAATCCTGCCGAAGTGTTACCGCTCGCTTCTTCCTTTAGCGGTACGTATATATTTACTACTTTGACCTCTTCAGGATACTTTTCCACGATCTGCTCTAAAACAGGATCTAACTGTTTACAAAACGGACAACTATAGTCTGTAAAGTTTATAATTGTCAGCTTAGGCTTATTAGCACCAAACGACGAATGTTTTGGATTGTTGTACATATAATCATGCTCAGTGATTAAGGTAGTATCGAACTGATCTCGGAACTGAACATACATCTCCAAGCTTTTATGTAGCTCATCTACGATAGATGGGTTTTCATTGAGTATTTCAACGATATCATAGATCTTTTCATTTTTAACTGTAGTTGCAAAGGCCAAAGGTGACACGAGAGATGCAGATACAAAAACAGTAACTAGTTTATTAAACTTCATATTTTTCTCATTCAATTGTTGAGGGCGGTGTTGATCAAATCAGGTGAAGAGTCGATCTTGCCTACACTCTATCGCCATTAGCTTCGAATAGGCATACC
>NZ_JAWOUT010000028.1:0-30885 GCF_033339515.1 Vibrio sp. 2130-1 | reverse complement strand
GTCTACGTTTCGCGATCCGTGAAGGTGGCCGTACAGTAGGTGCTGGTGTTGTTGCTAAGATCTTCGACTAATTCATAGCGAATTAGCGATGCTTTCGGAAAATCTTGAATTAGATTTGACGAACCAGTAGCAAAAAGGGCATCATTTGATGCCCTTTTTCTGCACTCAACATTATTTTTGCTGTTTTCTTGTTCAGAAGTGGGTTGGGCGCAGAGCAAGATTAAGCAAAGAGGCTTAATCTTAAGAAGAGTACGCTGATTTTTTCAGCGATATGGAGTTTGCCCTGCAACAGCGGGGTTGTTGTCGTCTATATTAAGACTTGTAACAGGTTGGTTTTATGAAAGCAAATAATGCTGAAACTCCTGATAGCTCAAACGCAGCAGATACGTTTAAGTGGGTAGCCGCTTTCGTATTGGCAGCTGCCGCTGTTGTGGGTAATTACCTGTATGGTGAAATGTCTGTAGTGGTTCGTGCTGCAGGCGTTGTTGTTCTTATTGCAGCTGCCTTAGGCGTTGCAGCAACAACGACTAAAGGTAAAGCAGCGATCAGTTTTGCAAAAGAATCTCGTATGGAAGTACGTAAAGTTGTTTGGCCTACTCGCCAAGAAACCATGCAAACAACACTGATCGTTTTAGCTGTAAGTATTGTAATGGCTCTAGTGCTATGGGGTATTGACGGAATTATGGTTCGTCTAGTAGCTCTAGCAACTGGGGTATAGAGGGTTTTTATTCATGAGTGAAGCTCCAAAAAAACGCTGGTATGTGGTTCAAGCCTTCTCTGGATTTGAAGGTCGTGTAGCTCAATCTCTGCGCGAGCATATCAAAATGCACGGCATGGAAGAGCTATTCGGTGAAGTACTGGTTCCTACTGAAGAAGTAGTGGAAATGCGCGCGGGTCAGCGTCGCAAGTCTGAGCGTAAGTTCTTCCCAGGTTACGTCCTTGTTCAGATGATTATGAACGATGAATCATGGCACCTAGTACGCAGTGTGCCGCGTGTCATGGGCTTCATTGGTGGTACCTCAGACCGTCCGGCACCTATCACGGATAAAGAGGCTGACGCGATTCTTAATCGTCTTGAGAAAGCGAGTGAAGCGCCTCGTCCGCGTACAATGTACGAAGCGGGTGAAGTGGTACGTGTTAACGAAGGTCCATTTGCTGACTTCAACGGTACTGTTGAAGAAGTGGATTACGAGAAGAGCCGCCTGAAAGTGTCTGTATCGATCTTTGGTCGTGCGACACCAGTTGAGCTTGAATTTGGTCAGGTTGAAAAGCTGGACTAAGACTCTTCGTTAAAGAGTATAAAAAATCACCTTTTTAGGGTTGTATAAGGCGCGGATTATGACTATAATTTCGCGCCTTTTTACTTCAGGTGAAGTAAAAAGTTTCTTACACAAACGGGGAGCTGATCCGCGATTAGCGTTTGTACCCAAACTTAGGAATTATCATGGCTAAGAAAGTTGAAGCTTACATCAAGCTACAAGTTGCTGCTGGTATGGCTAACCCTAGTCCACCAGTAGGTCCTGCACTAGGTCAACACGGTGTGAACATCATGGAATTCTGTAAAGCGTTCAACGCAAAAACAGAATCTATTGAGAAAGGTCTACCAACTCCAGTAGTTATCACAGTATACAGCGACCGTTCTTTTACGTTCGTAACTAAGACTCCACCTGCTGCTGTTCTTCTTAAGAAAGCTGCTGGCGTTAAGTCTGGTTCAGGTCGTCCAAACACTGAAAAAGTTGGTACTGTAACTGACGCTCAAATCCAAGAAATCGCAGAAACTAAAGCTGCTGATATGACTGGTGCTGACATCGAAGCGATGAAGCGTTCTATCGCTGGTACTGCTCGTTCAATGGGCCTAGTGGTAGAGGGTTAATAAGATGGCAAAACTAACTAAGCGCATGCGCGTAATCCGCGAAAAAGTTGACGTAACTAAAGAATACGAAATCAACGAAGCTGTTGCTCTTCTTCAAGAACTAGCGACTGCTAAATTCGTTGAGTCTGTAGACGTTGCTGTTAACCTTGGCATTGATGCTCGTAAATCTGACCAGAACGTACGTGGTGCAACTGTACTACCTCACGGTACTGGCCGCGAAATCCGCGTTGCAGTGTTCACTCAAGGTGCTAACGCTGAAGCAGCTAAAGAAGCTGGCGCAGACATCGTAGGTATGGAAGATCTTGCTGAGCAAGTTAAGAAAGGCGAAATGAACTTTGACGTAGTTGTTGCTTCTCCAGATGCAATGCGCGTTGTAGGTCAACTAGGTACTATCCTAGGTCCTCGCGGTCTTATGCCAAACCCTAAAGTTGGTACTGTAACTCCTAACGTTGCTGAAGCAGTTAAAAACGCTAAAGCTGGTCAGGTTCGTTACCGTAACGACAAAAACGGCATCATCCACACTACTATCGGTAAAGCAAACTTCTCTGCTGAGCAGATCAAAGAGAACCTAGAAGCACTTCTAGTTGCTCTGAAGAAAGCTAAACCATCTTCAGCGAAAGGTACTTTCCTGAAGAAAGTAAGCATCTCTACTACTATGGGTGCTGGTGTTGCTGTTGATCAGGCTAGCCTGAACACTCAAGCATAATTTATTTGCTTAGGCGCAAAATTAGTGTATAATTTTGCGCCTAATATTTGTGGTTGGGGCTGAACTTTGGTTCTTTGAACTGTCTCCTAGTTCGAAATGAATTAAGACCCAGTCTCCGTCCAAGACCGTAGGTGTTTGTGTAAAAGCAAACTTAATTATCCTACGTAGATGGTGCCCGAACTGACAGAAAGCTCTATGTAATATAGTTAACTTTCTTCTGGGGAAGCACCTCAATAGCTCTCACTGTCGTGATGATAGTGAGTGGTGTAACGACAACCAGGAGTAAATCCAAGATGGCTTTAAACCTTCAAGACAAAAAAGCAATTGTTGCTGAAGTCAACGAAGCTGCCAGTGGTGCACTTTCTGCAGTTGTAGCTGATTCTCGTGGCGTTCAAGTTGGCGCGATGACTTCTCTACGTAAACAAGCTCGTGAAGCTGGCGTTTACATGAGAGTTGTTCGTAACACTCTTGCTCGTCGTGCGGTTGAAGGTACTGAGTACGAGTGTCTAACTGACACTTTCACTGGTCCTACTCTAATCGCATTCTCTAATGAGCACCCAGGTGCTGCAGCGCGTCTTTTCAAAGACTTCGCTAAAGAGAACAAAGATTTCGAGATCAAAGCTGCTGCATTTGAAGGCGCTTTAACTGACGCTGAAGTACTAGCAACACTACCAACTTACGACGAAGCAATTGCACGCCTAATGATGTGCATGAAAGAAGCTTCGGCTGGCAAGCTGGCGCGTACTATCGCAGCTATCCGCGATCAAAAACAAGAAGCAGCGGCATAAGCCTTGCTTTTTACTGGTTGCTTAATAAACTTATTGTTGACTTAAAAGAGAATTGTTATGTCTATTACTAACGAGCAAATCCTAGACGCAGTTGCAGAAATGTCTGTAATGCAAGTTGTTGAACTAATCGAAGCAATGGAAGAGAAATTCGGTGTTTCTGCTGCTGCTGCTGTTGTAGCTGGCGGCGCTGCTGCAGGCGAAGCTGCTGCTGAGCAAACTGAATTCGACGTAATCCTAGAAGCTGCTGGCGGTAACAAAGTTGCTGTAATCAAAGCAGTACGTGGCGCAACTGGCCTAGGTCTTAAAGAAGCTAAAGCTCTAGTAGACGGCGCTCCAGCACCTCTTAAAGAAGGTGTTGAGAAAGCAGAAGCTGAAGCTCTTAAAGCTCAGCTAGAAGAAGCTGGTGCAACTGTTGCTGTTAAGTAATTATTGCATAGTTTCTTAGCCTAACGGCTAATTGGCTGGTGGTTTTTTAACCACCGGCCTTTTTGCGCTGTAGGGTATAGGCGAATTTTCCCGCTGTTTAAGCGCCTGATATCCATGCAAAAAACATTTCATTCTTACGAAATGAAATGTCACTACAGTAAACAGCTATATTAGTCACTGTCCCTTACCCCCCTTAAGTAACTAGGAGCGGGCGGACAGTTTGGGTCACTTATCAGCGAGCTGAGGAACCCCATGGTTTACTCTTATACCGAGAAAAAGCGCATCCGTAAGGACTTTGGTACTCGTCCACAAGTTTTGGACATTCCATACCTGCTATCGATCCAGCTCGATTCGTTCGACAAATTTATCGAACAGGATCCTGAAGGTCAATACGGTCTTGAAGCCGCTTTCCGTTCTGTATTCCCGATTCAGAGCTACAACGGCAATTCTGAGCTGCAATACGTTAGCTACCGTCTTGGTGAGCCAGTTTTTGACGTTAAAGAATGTCAAATCCGCGGTGTAACTTACTCAAAGCCACTACGTGTAAAACTACGCCTAGTTATCTTTGATAAAGACGCGCCAGCAGGTACTGTAAAAGACATTAAAGAACAAGAAGTCTACATGGGTGAAATTCCACTCATGACAGACAATGGTACCTTCGTAATCAACGGTACCGAGAGGGTTATCGTATCCCAGCTGCACCGAAGCCCAGGCGTGTTCTTCGACAGCGATAAGGGTAAGACCCACTCTTCAGGTAAAGTTTTATACAACGCACGTGTTATTCCTTACCGTGGTTCATGGCTTGATTTCGAGTTTGATCCTAAGGATAACTTGTACGTTCGTATCGACCGCCGTCGTAAGCTACCAGCATCGATCATCCTTCGTGCACTAGGTAAGTCGACAGAAGAAATCCTAGATATCTTCTTCGAGAAAGTGAACTTCGAAGTGAAAGACCAAACTCTATTGATGGAGTTGGTCCCTGATCGTCTACGTGGTGAAACTGCGTCATTCGACATCGAAGCAAATGGTAAAGTTTACGTTGAGCAAGGTCGTCGCGTAACAGCTCGTCATATCCGCCAACTAGAAAAAGATGGTGTTGATCACATCGAAGTACCAGTTGAGTACATCGTAGGTAAAGTTGCATCAAAAGATTACATCAATGAAGCAACAGGCGAGATCATTGTTAACGCTAACCAGGAAATCAGCCTGGAAGCACTAGCGAACCTATCTCAGGCTGGCCACAAAGCGCTAGAAGTTCTATTCACGAACGATCTAGACCACGGTCCATTCATGTCAGAAACACTACGTATCGACAGCACGGTTGATCGTATTTCTGCATTGGTAGAAATCTACCGCATGATGCGCCCTGGTGAGCCGCCAACAAAAGAAGCTGCAGAAGCTCTATTCGAAAGCCTATTCTTCTCTGAAGAGCGTTACGATCTATCGACTGTTGGTCGTATGAAGTTCAACAGCTCTATCGGCCGTGAAGATGCTCAAGAGCAAGGCACACTTGATGAAACTGATATCATCGAAGTGATGAAGAAGCTGATCGCGATCCGTAACGGTAAGGGCGAAGTGGACGATATCGACCACCTAGGCAACCGTCGTATCCGTTCTGTAGGCGAAATGGCTGAGAACCAGTTCCGTGTAGGTCTAGTACGTGTTGAGCGTGCAGTTAAAGAGCGTCTAAGCCTAGGCGATCTTGACGCAATCATGCCTCAAGACTTGATCAACGCGAAGCCAATTTCTGCGGCAGTTAAAGAATTCTTTGGCTCTTCACAGCTTTCGCAGTTCATGGACCAAAACAACCCGCTATCAGAAGTAACGCACAAGCGTCGTATTTCTGCATTGGGTCCTGGCGGTCTAACTCGTGAACGTGCTGGCTTCGAAGTACGTGACGTACACGTAACTCACTACGGTCGTCTATGTCCTATCGAAACGCCTGAAGGTCCAAACATCGGTCTGATCAACTCTCTATCTGCGTTTGCGCGTTGTAACGAGTACGGTTTCCTAGAGACACCATACCGTCGCGTTGTAGATGGCGTAGTAACAGACGAAGTAGATTACCTATCTGCAATCGAAGAAGGCCAATTCGTTATCGCACAGGCGAACGCTAAGCTAAACGAAGATGGTACTTTTGCAGATGAGCTGATCACAGCTCGTCAGAAAGGTGAATCTGGTCTACACCCTCGTGAGCACGCTCAGTACATGGACGTTGCGACAAACCAGGTTGTATCTATCGCGGCATCGCTTATCCCGTTCCTAGAACACGATGATGCGAACCGTGCATTGATGGGTGCGAACATGCAACGTCAGGCAGTTCCAACACTGAAAGCTGACAAACCGCTTGTTGGTACTGGTATTGAACGTAACGTAGCCGTTGACTCAGGTGTAACTGCAGTTGCTAAACGTGGTGGTGTAATCCAGTCAGTAGATGCTTCTCGTATCGTTGTTAAAGTTAACGAAGAAGAGCTAGTACCAGGTGAAGCTGGTATCGACATCTACAACCTGACTAAATACACACGTTCTAACCAGAACACATGTATTAACCAGCGCCCATGTGTGATGCCAGGTGAGCCTGTATCACGCGGTGACGTTCTTGCTGATGGTCCTTCAACAGACCTTGGTGAACTAGCGCTTGGTCAAAACATGCGTATCGCGTTCATGCCTTGGAACGGTTACAACTTCGAAGACTCGATCTTAGTATCTGAGCGCGTAGTTCAAGAAGACCGTTTCACGACTATCCACATCCAAGAACTGACTTGTGTGGCGCGTGATACTAAGCTGGGTTCTGAAGAGATCACAGCGGATATTCCAAACGTAGGTGAGTCTGCTCTGTCTAAACTAGACGAGTCAGGTATCGTTTACATCGGTGCTGAAGTTAAGGGTGGCGACATCCTAGTTGGTAAAGTTACACCTAAAGGTGAAACTCAGCTAACGCCTGAAGAGAAGCTACTACGTGCAATCTTCGGTGAAAAAGCATCTGACGTTAAAGATACTTCACTACGTGTACCTAACTCTGTATCAGGTACGATCATCGACGTTCAAGTCTTTACTCGCGATGGCGTAGAGAAAGACAAGCGTGCGCTTGAAATCGAACAGATGCAGCTTAAAGAAGCGAAGAAAGACCTAACTGAAGAATTCCAGATTCTTGAGGGCGGCCTTCTAAACCGTGTTAAAGCTGTATTGATTGAAGGCGGTTACTCTGAAGCGAAACTAGACACAACTGATCGTAAGAAGTGGCTAGAACTAACGCTAGAAGATGACGCACTACAAACTCAGCTTGAGCAACTTGCTGAGCAGTGGGATGAGCTAAAAGCTGACTTCGATAAGAAGTTCGAAACTAAGCGTCGTAAGATCACTCAAGGTGATGATTTAGCACCTGGCGTCCTGAAGATCGTTAAGGTTTACCTAGCGGTTAAACGTCGCATTCAGCCTGGTGATAAGATGGCGGGTCGTCACGGTAACAAGGGTGTAATCTCTAAGATCAACCCTGTTGAAGACATGCCATACGATGAGAAAGGTCAGCCTGTAGACATCGTACTTAACCCACTGGGTGTACCTTCGCGTATGAACATCGGTCAGATCCTAGAAGTACACTTAGGTCTGGCAGCGAAAGGTATCGGTGACAAGATCAACCAGATGGTTAAAGAGCAGCAAGAACTAGCGAAATTCCGCGAGTTCCTACAAAAAGTTTACGATCTAGGCGACACTCGCCAGAAAGTAGACATTGCTTCTCTATCTGATGATGAAGTACGTACTCTGATCAAGAACTTGCGTGGCGGTCTACCAATCGCGACTCCTGTATTTGATGGCGCTCCAGAAGAGTCAATCAAAGCACTTCTTGAGCTAGCAGATCTACCAACATCAGGTCAGTTAACACTGTTTGATGGTCGCACAGGTGATGCGTTTGAGCGTCCTGTAACTGTTGGTTACATGTACATGCTGAAACTGAACCACCTTGTTGATGACAAGATGCACGCTCGTTCAACTGGTTCGTACAGCCTAGTAACTCAGCAGCCACTAGGTGGTAAAGCTCAGTTCGGTGGTCAGCGTTTCGGTGAGATGGAAGTATGGGCACTAGAAGCATACGGTGCTGCTTACACGCTACAAGAAATGCTAACGGTTAAGTCGGATGACGTTAACGGCCGTACTAAGATGTACAAGAACATCGTAGACGGTAACCACAGCATGGAACCTGGCATGCCAGAATCGTTCAACGTACTGTTGAAAGAGATCCGCTCGCTAGGTATCAACATCGAGCTAGAAGACGAAGAGTAATCCTTTTCTCTCTTGATGAAAGTCGAGAGAATCAAAGCGATTATTTGGAAGAAGGTGCTCACTTTAGCGAGTGAGCTCCTTTTAACTCCTTACAGGAGCTGATTGTGAAAGACTTATTAAACTTTCTAAAAGCACAGCATAAGACCGAAGAATTTGATGCAATCAAAATCGGTCTATCTTCACCAGACATGATCCGTTCATGGTCTTTCGGTGAAGTTAAAAAACCTGAAACGATCAACTATCGTACGTTCAAACCTGAACGCGATGGTCTGTTCTGTGCGCGTATCTTTGGTCCAGTTAAAGACTACGAATGTCTTTGTGGTAAGTACAAGCGCCTGAAGCACCGTGGTGTTATCTGTGAGAAGTGTGGTGTAGAAGTTACACAAACTAAAGTTCGTCGTGACCGTATGGGCCACATTGAACTGGCTTCACCAGTAGCTCACATCTGGTTCCTAAAATCGCTACCGTCTCGTATCGGTCTACTAATGGATATCCCTCTACGTGATATCGAACGCGTTCTGTACTTCGAAATGTACGTAGTAACAGAGCCTGGTATGACTGATCTAGAAAAAGGTCAGATGCTTACTGAAGAAGAGTATCTAGATCGTCTAGAAGAGTGGGGCGATGAGTTCACTGCTAAGATGGGTGCGGAAGCTATCAAGGACCTACTAGGTTCTATGGATATGCACGCTGAAGCAGAACAAATGCGTGAAGAGTTAGAGACAACAAACTCTGAAACTAAGCGTAAGAAAGTAACTAAGCGTCTTAAGCTGGTAGAAGCGTTCATCGCATCGGGTAACAACCCAGAGTGGATGATCCTAACTGTACTTCCAGTACTTCCGCCAGATCTACGTCCTCTAGTACCTCTAGATGGCGGTCGCTTTGCGACTTCTGATCTTAACGATCTATACCGTCGTGTGATCAACCGTAACAACCGTTTGAAGCGTCTTCTAGAGCTAGCTGCTCCGGACATCATCGTACGTAACGAAAAACGTATGCTGCAAGAGTCTGTTGATGCGCTACTAGATAACGGTCGTCGTGGTCGTGCGATCACAGGTTCTAACAAGCGTCCTCTGAAATCTCTTGCTGATATGATCAAGGGTAAACAAGGTCGCTTCCGTCAGAACCTTCTAGGTAAACGTGTAGACTACTCTGGCCGTTCTGTAATCACAGTAGGTCCATACCTTCGTCTACACCAGTGTGGTCTTCCTAAGAAGATGGCACTTGAGCTATTCAAACCATTCATCTACAGCAAGCTAGAGACTCGTGGTCTTGCGACTACAATCAAAGCTGCTAAGAAAATGGTAGAGCGTGAAGAAGCGGTCGTTTGGGATATCCTAGACGAAGTAATCCGTGAACACCCAGTACTATTGAACCGTGCACCTACACTTCACCGTCTAGGTATCCAGGCGTTCGAACCAGTACTGATCGAAGGTAAAGCGATTCAGCTACACCCACTTGTATGTGCGGCGTACAACGCGGACTTCGATGGTGACCAAATGGCGGTTCACGTACCTCTAACTCTAGAGGCACAGCTTGAAGCTCGTACTCTGATGATGTCGACAAACAACATTCTGTCACCAGCGTCAGGTGATCCGATCATCGTACCTTCTCAGGACGTTGTATTGGGTCTGTACTACATGACTCGTGAAAAGATCAACGTGAAAGGTGAAGGCATGTACCTTTCTGGCCCAGAAGAGGCTGAGAAAGCATACCGCACTAAACAAGCTGAGCTTCACGCACGCGTTAAAGTACGTATTACAGAAACTGTTGTAGACGAAGACGGCAACAGCACTACAGAAACCAAGATGGTAGACACCACTGTTGGTCGTGCAATGCTATGGCAAATCGTGCCAGCTGGTCTACCGTACAGCATCGTTAACCAAAAGCTAGGTAAGAAGCAAATCTCTAACCTACTTAACGAGGCGTACCGTAAACTAGGTCTGAAAGACACAGTAATCTTCGCTGACCAAATCATGTACACAGGTTTCGCATACGCGGCACTTTCTGGTGTATCTGTTGGTATCGACGATATGGTTGTACCAGCAGCTAAGTACACTGAAATCGCAGAAGCGGAAGAAGAAGTACGTGAAATCCAGGAACAGTACCAATCAGGTCTTGTTACTGCGGGCGAACGCTACAACAAAGTTATCGATATCTGGGCATCGACCAACGACCGTGTTGCGAAAGCAATGATGGAAAACCTTTCATCTGAAACGGTAGTTAACCGTGACGGTGAAGAGGAACAGCAAGAGTCATTCAACAGCATCTATATGATGGCGGACTCGGGCGCTCGTGGTTCTGCAGCACAGATTCGTCAGCTTGCGGGTATGCGTGGTCTGATGGCGCGTCCAGATGGTTCAATCATCGAAACGCCGATCACAGCGAACTTTAAAGAAGGTCTAAACGTACTTCAGTACTTTATCTCAACGCACGGTGCTCGTAAGGGTCTTGCGGATACGGCACTGAAAACAGCGAACTCGGGTTACCTAACTCGTCGTCTAGTAGACGTTGCTCAAGACGTTGTTGTAACTGAACATGACTGTGGCACTCACGAAGGTGTCGACATGATGCCTCACATCGAGGGTGGTGATGTTAAAGTTGCACTTTCTGAGCTTGCTCTTGGTCGTGTTGTTGCTGAAGACGTACTAAAACCTGGCACTGAAGACGTTCTTATTCCACGTAACACCCTGATCGATGAGAAGTGGTGTCAAATCATGGAAGAGAACTCAGTAGACAGCATGAAAGTGCGCTCTGTAGTAACGTGTGATTCTGACTTCGGTTGTTGTGCACAATGTTACGGTCGTGACCTAGCACGTGGTCACCTAGTGAACCAAGGTGAAGCAGTGGGTGTTATTGCTGCTCAGTCTATCGGTGAGCCAGGTACACAGCTAACGATGCGTACGTTCCACATCGGTGGTGCGGCATCGACAGCAGCGGCAGAGAACAGTGTTCAAGTTAAGAACAACGGTTCTATCAAGCTACACAACGCTAAATCTGTATTGGCTGATGACGGTAAGATCGTTATCACTTCTCGTGCGACAGAGTTAACTATCGTTGATGAGTTTGGTCGTACTAAAGAGAAACACAAACTGCCTTACGGTACGCTACTAAGCAAAGGCGATGGTGATACAGTTCAAGCTGGCGAAACAGTTGCAAACTGGGAAGCGCACACACTACCTATCATTACCGAGGTAGCAGGTCGCATCCAGTTCGTAGATATGATCGACGGCGTAACAGTATCTCGTCAAACTGATGACCTAACTGGTCTATCTTCAAGCGAAGTAACTGACCCAGCAGCTCGCCCTTCAGCAGGTAAAGATATGCGTCCAGCTATCAAACTTGTTGACGAGCAAGGTAACGATGTAATGATCCCTGGTACTGATATGCCAGCTCACTACTTCCTACCTGGTAAAGCGATTGTGAACATCGAAGATGGCGCAGCAGTAGGTGTTGGTGCGACACTAGCACGTATTCCTCAGAAGTCTGGCGGTAACAAAGATATCACCGGTGGTCTTCCACGAGTTGCTGACCTATTTGAAGCACGTAAGCCGAAAGAGCCTGCAATCCTTGCTGAGCACACAGGTACTGTGAGCTTTGGTAAAGAGACGAAAGGTAAACGTCGCCTAGTGATCACACGTGAAAGCGGTGAAGCTTACGAAGAGATGATTCCTAAGCATCGTCAGTTGAACGTATTCGAAGGTGAAAAAGTTGAACGTGGTGATGTGATCGCAGATGGTCCAGAGTCTCCACATGACATCCTACGTCTACGTGGCGTACACGCGGTAACGCAGTACATTGCTAACGAAGTACAGGAAGTTTACCGTCTACAAGGCGTTAAGATTAACGATAAGCACATTGAAACTATCGTTCGTCAGATGCTACGTAAGTGTACTATTACCCACTCTGGTGACTCTGAGTTCCTACCTGGTGAACAGATTGAGTACTCACAAGTTAAGATTGCTAACCGTAACCTAGAAGCTGAAGGCAAAGAGCCTGCACGTTTCGAACGTGAACTACTAGGTATTACTAAAGCATCTCTAGCGACTGAGTCGTTCATCTCTGCGGCATCGTTCCAGGAGACAACTCGCGTACTAACAGAAGCTGCGGTTTCTGGTAAGCGTGATGACCTACGTGGTCTGAAAGAGAACGTAATTGTTGGTCGTCTGATCCCAGCTGGTACTGGTTTCGCATACCACCAAGAGCGTCAAGCTAAACGTTCTGAAGCGCAAGATGGTCCTTCTGCTGAGCAAGCAACGGATAACCTAGCGGCACTTCTAAACGCTGGTTTCTCTTCTGAAGAGTAAGTCATATAACGAGTAATCGTTAAAAGCTTAAGAAAAAGGCACCTTCGGGTGCCTTTTTAGTTTTTTTATACTGCTTTGTTCTTCCGGTGGGATTTTCGATAAAGCTAGAAACAAAAAAGACCGACGATGATCGTCAGTCTTTTCTCTCACTCTATTTCTGAATGTTTGCAAATACTAAGCTCCAGGTGGCATAGACAGGCTTTCTGCGATTTGCTGTATCAGATAGTCCTCGACTTCAAAGCGAGTCTCAAGAATTTCCCCAATGAGACACATATCAGAATCGAAATCATTTAATTCATCATCTTCAGTCACTTCTGAGTACTTATCGTTAAAGTTCAATAATGGTTCAGTCGTTAGAACAATTTGACCATAGGTTTGATTGATCTCATTAGTCACGACAAAGCCGGTTGCTTTCCAACGGTCCATAACCATGTCATAAATTTTAAAGTGGCCTTCGGAGATGTAATCAACGAGGTGCTGACAGAAATCCTGCAGTTCGGAAGGAGATGGGAGTTCAATAACATTGGTTTTCGAACAAGGTTGCAGCGCTGCAAGCTTACAATATTCAACAATCAGGGATTGTCGTGTCTCTAACCAGTGATCAATGACATCACTTGAGCCACCCCACTGGTCTTGTGTTTGTTTGAATTTTCTTAGCATGACCATGCCCTCATGATCTGATCGCCCATCGGCGAACGTATCCTTTGCAAAGCAAAGTTAGTAAAGTTATTACAAACTCTTGTCCTTACTAGAATTTAGAGTGCACATTTACTTAACGATAAACTCTAGTATGAAATTAGATTGCCAGTAAAATGAACGAACTTCAAGCAAAGGGATGGTGTAATGTTAAGAAAAGGTGATGTTAACCGCGCGATAAATGCATACTGGTGTGTTGTTGCAGGAAGTGAAATTTGGCTGGTGGATGGTGCTGTGCCCTTCGGGTCTGCAGAGCAGTTATCACTGCCAGTAACGAGTGCAAGACCCATTGGTGAGTATTCTGGTTCGCCCGTCATGTGGCTTAACTTGGCCGATTTAGAGCATGATCTACCTTTAGTATCCCTGCGTGACTGCCTGCATTTTCCTGAGCCATTATTTATGTTGTTAAGTAAAGCTGTGCAATATGGGCACATGACGCAAAGTTTGCGCTTTTGCCCACAGTGTGGAGGAAGAAACTTTCTTAATAATAACCAGTTAGCCATGCAGTGTGGTGAATGTCGCACCCTTCATTATCCTAGAATATTTCCGTGTATTATCGTTGCTGTACGTAAAGAAAATCAGATTTTATTAGCCCAACATCCAAGGCATCGAAATGGTATGTATACGGTTATTGCTGGCTTCTTAGAAGTCGGTGAGACATTAGAAGAGTGTGTGGCTCGAGAAATTCATGAAGAAACGGGAATTCTCGTTAAAAATATTCGTTACTTTGGCAGCCAGCCTTGGGCTTTCCCATCCAGTATGATGATGGGGTTTTTAGCTGACTATGAATCGGGAGAGTTAAGTCCAGACTACACTGAGCTGTCTGATGCACAATGGTTTGGTATCGACGAGATGCCGCCTGTTGCGCCTAAAGGAACGATTGCAAGAGCACTTATCGAGCAGACGCTGAAAGATATAGACACTAATTATCTGATAAATAGATAAAAAAAACCCTCCGAGAGGGAGGGGGTAAGTAAGATGTCGTTATGAGATGCTGAGTACTAAGTACTCAGTTTATAATTGTAGTTTTCGCTAGCGAACAAATTTTTAACACTGATACCGATTGGGTGCAAATTAAGCATTGATTTAAAAGTTAATAACTTGATCCAGGTTGCAAAGCACACAGCTATTGGACTTAAATCAGTGATAGAATACCCCCTTTCACAGAAAGCCTAACAGTTGGAATTACGGAATGACTGAATTAAAAAATGATCGTTATCTGCGTGCGCTTTTAAAAGAGCCGGTAGATTACACGCCAGTATGGATGATGCGCCAGGCAGGTCGTTACCTACCAGAATACAAAGCGACTCGTGCAGAAGCGGGTGATTTCATGTCTTTGTGTCGAAATGCAGAATTAGCATCCGAAGTGACACTTCAACCATTACGCCGTTTTCCTCTTGATGCCGCGATCTTATTCTCGGACATCTTAACGATTCCAGATGCAATGGGGCTTGGTTTACGTTTTGCTGCGGGTGAAGGACCTGTTTTTGATAACCCAATTACATGCAAAGCCGACGTGGAAAAAATTGGTTTGCCAGATCCTGAAGGTGAACTGCAATACGTAATGAACGCAGTACGCCAGATCCGTAAAGACCTGAAGGGTGAAGTGCCGCTGATTGGTTTTTCTGGTAGTCCTTGGACTCTTGCGACGTATATGATCGAAGGTGGTAGCTCTAAAGCGTTTACCAAGATCAAGAAGATGATGTACGCGGAACCACAAACTCTGCACCTACTTCTAGATAAGCTGGCAGACAGCGTTATCGAGTACTTAAACGCGCAAATTAAAGCGGGTGCGCAATCGGTAATGGTATTTGACACATGGGGTGGCGTACTAACGCCTCGTGATTACAATCTGTTCTCACTGCAATACATGCACAAGATTGTAGATGGTCTGATTCGTGAAAACGACGGTCGTCGCGTGCCAGTCACACTATTTACTAAGAATGGCGGCATGTGGCTTGAGCAAATCGCAGCAACGGGCTGTGATGCGGTTGGTCTAGACTGGACAATCAACATTGCAGACGCGAAAGCACGTATCGGTGATAAAGTGGCGCTGCAAGGTAACATGGACCCATCAATGCTTTACGCTTCACCAGAGCGTATCCGTGAAGAAGTCGCGGGTATTCTAGAAGGTTTTGGTGATGCAGGTACTGGTCATGTGTTCAACCTAGGTCACGGTATCCATTTGGATGTGCCGCCAGAAAACGCGGGCGTATTTGTGGAAGCGGTACACGAGCTATCTAAGCCATACCACAAGTAAGTTAGATCTTTTGAAATCAAATGCCGGCATTCAGTGCCGGTATTTTTTTGCCTAAAATTCATTTTTTCTATCTGAGACTCAAGGCTGTACAGCTCTAGTAGTATTTGGCCTACTATGATCTAATTACTACTCTAGCTGTACATTAGACATTAAAATTTAATATAAACAAATACTTATAATTTCTGGTTTTATGTTCTAATTTTCTTGTACAGATAAACAAGCAATTAGATCATGGGTAACCTAAAGCATCGAGTGAACGCGTTTTTTAAGGTATGGTACGACGTCAGATTCAAACCAAGGATTCTTCTTTAACCACAATGTATTGCGCGGAGATGGGTGAGGGAGCGGGATAAAGTCCGGTTCCCAATCTTGCCATTGCTGAACGGTTTGCGTGAGCGTCTTTGGTTTGTTGGTGAGATAGTACTGCTGCGAGTACTGACCAATTAGTAGAGTGAGCTCTATATTGGGCAGCTGCTCAAGAATCTTTTTATGCCAAGTGGGCGCACATTCTTTACGAGGCGGTAAATCACCAGAGTTCCCTTTGCCTGGATAACAGAATCCCATTGGGACAATGGCAATTTTATTTGGGTCGTAGAAAACGTCTTTGTCGATATCGAGCCATTGGCGTAATCGATCACCACTTGGGTCATTCCAAGGTATCGAGGTTTTGTGTACACGTGTGCCAGGGGCCTGACCGATGATTAGGATGCGTGCCCCTTTTGCTGCTTGCACGACAGGGTTTGCACCCAAAGGTAAGTTATCCGCGCAGATCTGGCAGGCCCTCACTTGCTGCAATAGCTCGTCTAACGACATTCTTAGTAACCCTTTTCGAAATCCACTTGATAATTTAATGAAAACCCATCGCGCCAGCGTAGATAGTTGTCAGCAAAAATCTCGATGACTTGCTCGGGAAAACTCAGCGCAGCAATGTGTGGAGTGATGGTGACTTGCGGTAGTTTCCAAAATGGATGCTCTACCGACAACGGTTCTTGATCAAACACATCTAAGAAGGCGTGTTCTACCCAACGGTTTTTCAGAGCGAAGAGCAACCCTGCCTCATCCAGTACGTCGCCACGACCTACGTTAAACAATAACGCCTGATTTAGTTGGCTGAGCGTTTGACGATTAAGTAACTGTCGCGTCTCAGGTGTACTTGGTAGAGTATTCACAACGATGTCGGCTTGCTCAAATGCCTTACTTAGTTCATTGATATGAAAGGTCTGATGAAACTCGCCGCCTGGAGTAGGGATACCTGTGCGGTTAATACCGATAGTTTTTATCCCCATTGCTTTAGCGGCGTTGCCCAGATAGCCCCCAATGCTACCGGTACCAAGAATTACCATGGTTTTACTTTTTAATGACGTGTACAGGTGAGGCTGCCATTGTTTGTTTTGTTGCTGCTGGTGGTATCGGGCAAAGTGGCGGTAATGGGCAATACTGTAACCCAAAACATATTCAGCAATCAGTGGACCAAAGATGCCTCGAACGTTAGTTAGAGTATAGTCCTGACGAAGGCTAGGGGATGTTAAGGCGTTGACACCAGCAAACGTGGATTGTACCCATTCAAGCTGTGAAAACTCGTCTAAGCTTTGTGATAGTAAGGGTGGATCCGCTAGTACGATCTGAGCGGCTTCTGGTTGGTCGGTGAGGCAAAGATCGGGCAGATTTTTCTCTGCCAGTAACGTTTTGTAGGTGTCGCGATGCTCTGAGAGCAGGAAAATCTGATTTGAATGCGGCATTAACTTTTTTCCCTGTGATGAATCAAGTACACTTTCGCTGTTTTTTTCTTCAATGATTGAGTGACTATGCTTAAGAATCCTCTTCAGGTTCGTTTAGAAAAACTAGAACCTTGGCAACAAATTACCTTTATGGCGTGTCTGTGTGAACGCATGTATCCAAACTATGCGATGTTTTGTGAGAATACAGAATTTGCTGACCCGCGTGCTTACCGAGCGATTCTTGATAGTGTATGGGAAATTTTGACAGTTAAGAACGCGAAAATTAACTTCGAACGTCAATTGGAGAAGTTAGAAGAGTTGTTCCCAAGTGCGGATGAGTTCGATTTTTACGGCGTTTACCCAGCGATGGACGCGTGTCAGGGTTTGTCTACGTTACTGCATGGTCTATTGGACCGCGACTACCTTTTCGATTCAATGCTTAAAGTGAGTCAACAGTCGGTACAAACCGTTGCTGATCTAGAGCAAGCACAAGGCGCAGAGCCAATCACTAACGACAACCAGAAAGAAAACGAAGCCGTATGTGAAGAGTGGGACGTCCAGTGGGCTATCTTCCGTCCGCTGCGTGAAGCGGTAGAACGTGACATCAGCTTGATTAAAGATTTGCGTGAAGAGCTACGTGAAGAAGGTGTGAGCAACATCGGTATTGCACTTTAATCGTTGAATAAATAGAAAAAGGCATCCTAACTGGATGCCTTTTTTGTTTGTGCGTTTAAGCTGTTATACCTAATGCTGATTACGATTCTTTCGAGTCGGGTTTCGGTGGCTCTTGAGCTTCTGGCTCTTTATCCTGCTTCTCCGGCTCATTATCTTCTTCTTCATCGTCATCGCGGCTTTCGATTACGCCGTGCATTTCTTTCCAGCTTTCCCAGCGTTGGTAAGCCAGCTCCTGCATGTCAGTGCTTTTATCTGCTTCGTCGATGATCTCCTCGCCTACGAGGTGTTCAAAAATATCTTCCAACGTTACCAAACCTAGCACGGTACCGTATTCATCAACAACAAGTGCCAGCTGTAAGCGATGAGTCATCATCTGGTCGAATACTTTAGGTAAAGTGGTATTGTTTAGCACCACTTGAATTGGGCGCATGATTGCTCCCAACTGTTTCTGTCCACAACCTGATTGTTGTAGTTTGAACAACTCAAGGCGATGCACAAAACCAATGATGTTATCTTTCTGTTCGCTGTAAACCAATGGGCGTGAGAAAGGCGTATCTTTGTGTTTTTCTAGGAACTCATTGATGGTCATTGTGGCATCGACACGGAATACTACTGGTCGTGGCGTCATAACCTGCGTTACGGGTACATCTTGGATGCCAAGCAAGTTGCTTAAGATTTTTGATTCACCCTCGGCAAATTCACCGCTTTCACGTGCCAGAATCGCCATTGCAGACAGCTCATCACGCATCTTCGGAGCTTCGTGGTTACGAGCAAGACGCTTGGTGATTTGCTCTGAGAACCAAACAAAGGGTGTAAGCGCCCATACCATCCAACGCAATGCGACCGCGGCAGTGGGTGCCAACTGGCGCCAGTAGGTCGCGCCAATCGTCTTCGGTACGATTTCTGAAAGCACTAAGATCGCCAATGTCAGCACTGCCGAAAAGATACCTAATGCTTCGCTACCAAATACAACCGCAGCTTGTGCACCAGCAGTGGCAGCGCCGATAGTGTGAGCGATGGTGTTTAAAGTCAGAATAGATGCCAGTGGTCGGTCGATATCTGATTTCAGCTTAGCCAATTGCCCAGCTGCGGGATGCCCCTGTTGATTGAGCTGCGCAATGTAGCTCGGACTGATACTCAGCAGTACCGCCTCCAGCACCGAACAGATAAACGAAATGCCGATTGCAATAGAGATATAAATGGATAACAGCAGCATAGTTGCCCTTGAATGTAGTTTGATAGTGGTTATTTGCAGCTATTATAACCGCAAAAGTGACTTATAAATTGGTCCAAATACCTTGGAAAGCAAGGGTTTTCAGGGGGTATGTGGTAACAAATTGTGAGTTATTACTCATATTATGGCTAAAAGTACGTCAGAAAATCGAAAGATCGCTTACAAACCTTTGCCAGATGGGGCATTTATGTTTTAGAGTGAGACGAATTCGATAACCTATGAGAAGGGAAACCTAATGAACAAGACCCAATTAATCGACTTTATCGCAGAGAAAGCAGACCTATCAAAAGCACAAGCAAAAGCTGCTCTTGAAGCGACTCTTGATGGTGTAACTGGCGCACTTAAAGAGGGTGACCAAGTTCAACTAATTGGTTTTGGTACATTCAAAGTAAACCACCGCGCTGCACGTACTGGTCGTAACCCTAAGACTGGTGACGAGATTCAAATCGCAGCAGCTAACGTACCAGCATTCGTAGCAGGTAAAGCGCTGAAAGAATCAGTAAACTAAGTTAGAATGCACCGAGGTATCCTGCCTCGGTGCAATTTCATGAAAAAACATCTACTCACTTCACTTCTCCTATCTAGCCTTACCCTTTTTGGCTGTTCATCGGTTGAAACTCCTAATTTAGAACAATTCACGCATTTTTCTGGTGGTAAAGTTGCGGGAGATGCTAGCAGCTTGTACTGGATGACAGAGAAACTCACTCGTGTGAGTACGGCGGCTGATTATGTGACTATGGGGGACAATGGTTGGTTCAAGAGTGATTATCGCTGGGATGAAGGTGAGTTGCGAGAGTTGATTCGAAAAGGCGAGCAAGTTGATACCAAACAAGAGTTGGTGCCTTTTCAAATCCACATCCGTTTCAATAAAGATGGCGAAGCGGTTTACCAACAATATCGTGTTAACCTTAAAGTCTTACCACTCCAGCATGACCAATTAGAGCGCTACAAAGCAGAAGCGAATGACGTAGTGGCATCGGTTAAGGCGCAGTCTCGTAACAATCAGAGCCTTATTCAAGGTTATTGGAATGGTCAATCGTTTGAAACCTGCAAAGGTAAGGTGTTCTCGACACTCGAGTTTAATCAGACGCTGCCAAAATTTATTATCGAGCGTCTCTCATCGGTAGACAGTTATGTGGCTTTTGTCGGCAAGCAGTCACGAAACAAAGCAATGGTCGATGAACTGTTGATGCTCAATGACGATGACTTTGATTGTGTTTCTCGGCCAAAGTTGATCTCTGAATAAACATTGCTTCGAATTCTGTCGAACAAGAACAATAAAAAAAGGCGCTGAGTGCGCCTTTTGTTTTTTAGCCAACTTATGTTGTTTTTATTTGTCTTGCTCACGTGCAATTGCACGGTAGCCGATATCGTTGCGATGGAACATGCCATCCCAACTGATCTGTTTTGCAAGCTCGTAAGCACGCTGCTGCGCTTCTGATACGCTGTTGCCAAGTGCGGTTGCACAAAGAACGCGACCACCGTTTGTCACGATGTCGCCATCTTTGTTATCTGTACCTGCATGGAAGACTTTTTCGCCTTCAATTTCAACTTGTGGCAGACCCGAAATTACGTCGCCTTTGTTGTATGCAGCTGGGTAACCACCGGCTGCTAACACGATACCAATCGATGCTCGTGGATCCCACTTCGATTCCGCTTGATCCAGTTTCTCGTCGATTGCCGCTAGGCACAGATCAACAAGATCCGATTCCATGCGCATCATGATAGGTTGTGTCTCTGGATCACCGAAGCGGCAGTTGTACTCGATTACTTTCGGAGTGCCGTCTTTGTCGATCATAAGACCCGCGTATAGGAAACCAGTGTAAGGGTTACCTTCAGCGGCCATGCCACGTACTGTTGGGTAAATCACTTCTTCCATGATGCGGTTGTGGATTTCCTGTGTTACCACTAGAGCTGGCGAGTACGCGCCCATGCCACCAGTGTTAGGACCTGTATCTTTGTCACCTACGCGTTTGTGATCTTGGCTGGTGGCCATTGGCAGAACGTTCTCACCATCCACCATCACGATGAAGCTTGCTTCTTCACCATCTAGGAACTCTTCGATAACGACACGGCTACCAGCATCACCAAATGCGTTACCAGCTAGCATGTCTTTGATTGCGTCTTCGGCTTCTTCTAGCGTCATTGCCACAATCACGCCTTTACCAGCCGCAAGGCCGTCGGCTTTCACCACAATCGGCGCACCTTGCTCACGCACGTAAGCCAGTGCAGGCTCGATTTCAGTGAAATTCGCGTAGGCACCCGTTGGGATTTGGTGACGAGCAAGGAAGTCTTTAGTAAACGCTTTAGAGCCTTCAAGTTGCGCTGCGGCTTGGGTAGGACCAAAGATTGGTAAGCCCGCTTCGCGGAACGCATCAACCACACCAATAACCAATGGTGCTTCTGGGCCAACGATAGTCAGTTCAATCGCCTTCTCTTTGGCGAAAGCAACAAGGCCAGCGATGTCTTCTACATCGATGTTTACGTTCTCTAGTTTTGGCTCTAGTGCTGTACCTGCGTTGCCTGGTGCAACGAAGATAGTCTCAACATTTGGGTTTTGCGCTGCTTTCCAGCCTAGCGCATGTTCACGACCGCCTGAACCAATGATTAAAACTCGCATATGAAAATCCCTAATCTTATAAATACTGTTTACTCAAAGTAGTTGGTGATGTGGCTAGGCAACAATTGAGCCCATCCCCGGGAGCATAGCCAGCTATGTGACCGGGGTGGGCGAAAGCAGCTAACGACGCCACAGTGCCAAATACGAAGAGGAAATTAGTGGCGGAAGTGACGCATACCCGTAAAGATCATCGCCATGCCGTGTTCGTCTGCCGCTGCGATAACTTCGTCATCACGCATAGAACCACCTGGTTGGATAACACACTTGATGCCTGCTTCTGCAGCCGCGTCGATACCGTCACGGAATGGGAAGAATGCATCTGATGCCATTACACAACCTTCAACCTGTAGACCTTCGTCTGCAGCTTTGATGCCTGCGATTTTCGCAGAGTAAACGCGGCTCATTTGGCCAGCACCTACACCGATAGTCATGTCGCCTTTCGAGTAAACGATTGCGTTAGATTTCACGTATTTCGCTACTTTCCAGCAGAACAGTGCATCTTTCAGCTCTTCTTCTGTTGGCTGGCGCTTAGAAACCACTTTTAGATCGTCTAGGCTCACCATACCTTGGTCTCGGTCTTGAACCAGTAGACCACCGTTGACGCGTTTCACGTCAAAGCCAGTTGTCTTCGTTGTCCATTCGCCACATTCAAGTAGACGCACGTTCTTCTTCGCTGCAACCACTTCAATCGCTTCAGCAGAAACAGAAGGTGCGATGATCACTTCAACGAATTGACGTTCAACAATAGCGGTTGCTGTTTCAGCATCTAGCTCTTGGTTGAATGCAATGATGCCGCCGAATGCAGATGTTGGGTCAGTTTGGTAAGCACGGTTGTACGCTTCTAGGATGTCTTTACCTAGAGCAACACCGCATGGGTTTGCGTGTTTTACGATTACACATGCTGGCTCGTTGAACTCTTTCACACACTCAAGTGCGGCGTCCGTGTCTGCGATGTTGTTGTAAGAAAGGGCTTTACCTTGGATTTGGCGAGCAGTAGAAACGGATGCTTCTTGTGGGTTTGCTTCAACGTAGAATGCGGCTGCTTGGTGGCTGTTCTCACCGTAGCGCATGTCTTGCTTCTTCTCGAACTGTTGGTTGAACGTACGAGGGAATTTGCTCTCTTCATCACCGTCTTTGTTCTCACCGTAAGATGGAACCATAGTGCCGAAGTAGTTTGCGATCATGCCGTCGTAAGATGCTGTGTGCTCGAATGCTGCGATAGCTAGGTCGAAACGAGTTTCTAGTGTTAGAGATTTCTCGTTCGCGTCCATTTCAGCGATAACGCGGTTGTAGTCGTGAGCGTTCACAACGATAGTCACGTCTTTGTGGTTTTTCGCTGCAGAGCGAACCATTGTTGGACCACCGATGTCGATGTTCTCAACCGCATCAGCAAGCGTACAGCCTTCTTTAGCAACGGTTTCTGCGAATGGGTATAGGTTAACGACAACCATATCGATAGGGTTGATGCCGTGCTTTTCCATCACGTCATCATCTTGGCCACGACGACCAAGCACACCACCGTGAACTTTTGGGTGAAGCGTTTTAACGCGGCCGTCCATCATTTCTGGGAAACCAGTGTAGTCAGAGACTTCGGTTACGGCGATGCCTTGTTCGGCAAGTAGGCGAGCTGTACCACCAGTAGATAGGATATCGACACCGCGCTCAGCAAGAGCTTGCGCAAACTCAACAATACCTGTTTTGTCTGATACGCTGATAAGCGCACGGCGAATAGGACGAGCGTTATTCATGCTTCCATTTTCCTCAAATTCACGGAGTTAAAGATGTTTGCCAAAAATGAACTTGTTTTTACCTCTTGGGGTAAAATATTGGCCAGTTTTGGTAAAGACCTTTGCAGGGTGTTTTCTGGTTAGAAAACAGTCTCCACATTTGATGGCGCGTATTCTAACCAATTTATTACAAAAAAGCTCGCGCAATCGTTTGGCATCTCAAAAATAATTGCAAAAAAGTCGTTCTTTAGCTTTAAAAGTAACGAGATAGTTAATAGGGAAAGTTATGTTTCAGATAGGTGAACTGGCAAAACGTTGTGGTGTGACTGCCGATACATTGCGTTTCTACGAGAAAAACGCGCTAATAAAACCCGCAGGGCGAAGCGAATCAGGCTACCGCTTGTATGATGAAGAGAATCAAAAGCAGGTGCACTTTATCCTCAAAGGTAAAGATCTTGGCTTGAGTCTGGATGAAATTAAAGACCTGTTAGAAATTAAGTTAGAAGCGACAGAACACAGCTGTGCAGAGGTAAAAGCCATTACTTCTGCTAAGTTAGAGCTGATTGATGGGAAAATTAACGAGCTGACGAAAATTCGCCGAGCGTTAAAGAAGATTAATGATGCTTGTTGTGGTCATACAGACGATGACGCCACACATTGCTCTATCCTCGCAGCACTTGAGTAGTCTCATTCTTGCATCACTTAACTTAAGTTTGCATTTTTGGCGACTTGCTTTTCTAGGTACACGCTGCTTTCCCACCTATAATCTTGCCTTTAGTTACTTGTAGGAATCGACCATTGTCTGATTCCTAGCGTAACGCTGTCTGTAGATACGAGAGTTTTCATACATGGTTGGAGTCTATTTTCAAATCAATGACTGGGTTTTGAGCGTTGATGAAAATAAGCTGTATCGACAAGATAGGGAAGTTACTGTTGAGCCACGCTTAATTAATCTTTTGCACTTCTTAGCGGAGCATGCGAATGAGGTGTTCAACCGCGAGGAATTGATTCAGTACGTTTGGGCTGGAGCGATTGTGACCGATCAAGTGGTGACTCAATCCATCTTTGAGTTGCGTAAGCTACTACGTGACGGTCGAGAGGAAAATACCAACTACGTTATCACGGTGCCCAAGCGTGGCTATAAGCTGGTAGCGAACGTGGTTACTATGACGCATGAAGAGTTTGTCACAAGTCGGCAAAATGAAGAGATCCCACCTTCGGTTGAAGAATCGGAAGAGGATTGTCTACCTATAGCACCAGCCGTTACCTTTCCTGCCGGTCCTCTAACTCGCGCGGTCTGCGAGATGTCAAAAGAGAAAAAAGCACCTCAGAGCAAAAACAAAATCAGTCCTTGGCGATTGGGAATTATGAACTTCATCTGGATCAGTATGTTGGTCGTAGTGATGGGCGTGTTTACCTACAAGCAATCGGAAGTGCGTATTACCCAAGCCATCGATACCCATCTGATTGAGTTCAAGTTTCAAGATAATTTTACGAATGAAGGATTAAGCTACGATTTGGCAGACGGATTCGCCCAAAAGTTGATGTCCGACATTGCTCAAGTCAGTGATTACCGAGTCATGCTAAAGAAGGCGTCGTTTACTTCTGGCATTGTGCCTGGTAAATCGGTTGTGGTGAGAGTTCGTGAGAATGACGGTGGCAGCTTTTTAGAGGTGGAATATCGCAATAACTCATCTGAAAAAGTGTTGTTTAGTCGTCAATACGCGTTAACCAGTAGTCATTTAAAGACAGTGCTTCAACAAGCATCGTTGGATTTGATGCAAGTGCTGAAAGTATCGGATGCCAAATTGAAATCTACGATGCTGGTGGCGGGAATGCCAATGAATCCCGACGCGTTGGAGTTGTTTGTTCAGGCTAACCATTACCTTAATGTCTCTGATACTAAACAATTCCGCCAAGGTATCGACTTGATGGAAAACATTTTAGAAATCGAGCCGGATAATGCTTACGTTCAAGCTGAGTTGTTGATTGCTTACCATGTACAAAAGGCACTTGATTTCTCACAGGAGTTGAAGAAAGGGCGAATGCAGCAGCTCAGTGAAGCACTAGAGACTAATGTGAAAATGATGGTGGGGCCAATTCAACCGCGAATTTATGAAGCTTTAGCACTGCACGAAACCATCATTGGTGACATGGCGTTAGCCAAGCGGCATCTCGGACAGGCATTGAGGTTACGTGATTCAGTGCTTTCCTATGTGATTCGCGGTAAGCACGCCGAATTGGATGGTGATCTGGATTTAGCCAGTGAGTCTTACAGTGAAGCTTTCTATATTGATACGTCGGTTGAGACGTACCTGCTGTGCGAAAACTTGGTCTTCCCAAGTAACATGAAGGCGATTGATTACGCCATGTATCGCGCCGTTCACCCTTCTGTCGTTCGAATGCTTTAATTCTCTCGGACTCAACGTCAGTCTAATGCTAGCCCCTCATTTCGGTGAGGGGCTTTTTTGTCGCTGTCGAAAAGTGAAAAGGGTGAGGCGGTGGGGCAATGACTTACGAAGGAGCTAACAACGCAAGCTTGCAACGGGAATACATACCCGCTTTGCTTCTCTATCTCTATCTCTATCTCTATCTCTATCTCTATCTCTATCTCTATCTCTATCTCTATCTCTATCTCTATTGATTGTATGAAGTGTCTGGATGAGTTATGTGGCGAGAATGATTCTGATGCTTTCTTGCAGGAGAGATGAATATTGATGTGGGTCAAAAAGCGCGATCAGGGAGAGATTTATGGAATCAACACTTCAGGGAATTAACCCTTCGGGATGGGGAAGTTGATAGAGGTTGATAACTTTTATCGCGATGACCAACGAGTTAATGAGAGTTTATCTATCGGTAGAAGGTTTGATGTTTTTCTTATAACTAAATGAATAATATGGTTTTATATTTTTGTGTTTATCATGTTTACCTCAACTTGATGTTGATTAACTAATCATTTTATTGATAACCCCAAGTTTATTTTTTTCCCAGTTTTTGGGCGTAGTCTTCACTTCGAAATTTAGCGAGGTCGAGCAGGTTCTTCCTCATAGCATCTCGCTAATAACCATTCAGTTTGAGTCATGTTGACTCGAGTAGAATAGATTTGGAGATGTTATGTCATCGAATGCGAAAAAAATCGGCCTTATTGCCTGTACGGGTGTCGTAGCCGGTAACATGATGGGTAGTGGTATTGCACTATTACCTTCTAGTCTTGCCTCTGTAGGCTCTGTTTCAATCTTCAGTTGGCTGATCTGTTTGGTCGGTGCACTGAGTCTGGCGTTCGTTTACGCTCGTCTGGCAACCAAAAACCCACAAGAAGGTGGTCCTATCGCTTATGCTGGCGAAGTGTCTCCGGTATTTGGTTTCCAAACGGGCGTTCTTTATTACCACGCGAACTGGATCGGTAACCTGGCTATTGCCATTACAGGTGTTTCTTACCTTTCAGTATTCTTCCCTGTGCTTAATAACCCAATCCCAGCAGGTATTGCGACGATTGCATCGGTATGGATCTTCACTTTCGTCAACCTACTTGGTGGTAGCTGGGTAAGCCGTCTATGTACGCTTGGTTTAGTTCTTATCCTTATCCCAGTTGTTGGTACAGCTGCATTTGGTTGGACACACTTCGACACTGCGCTTTACAGCCAAAACTGGAACGTATCTGCGGGTACTGATAGCCATGCGATTGTGACTGCGGTTCTTATCTGTCTATGGTCATTCGTAGGTGTGGAATCAGCAGCGGTATCGACTGGTATGGTAGAAAACCCTAAACGGACTGTACCACTAGCAACTATGTTAGGTACTGGTATCGCAGGTGTGATTTACATCCTATCAACTCAAATGATCAGCGGCATGTTCCCAGCGTCAGAAGTTGCGGCATCAGGTGCGCCATTTGCACTAGCAACCACTGAGCTATTCGGTAGCTGGACAGCACCATTCGTATCAGCATTCACAGCACTAGCATGTTTCACTTCGCTAGGTTCTTGGATGATGCTGGTGGGCGAGGCTGGTAAACGTGCCGCGAGCGATGGCAACTTCCCGAAAGTCTACGGCGAAACTGACAAAAACGGTGTGCCTAAGAAAGGTCTAATCCTTGCGTCAATCAAGATGACTGCGCTGATGGTTGTACTGATGTTCTTCAGCTCTAAAACAGCACACGCATCAGACCTATTCAACCAGCTAACAACTGACGCAGTTCTACTAACTATGCTGCCTTACTTCTACTCAAGCATTAACTTGATTCGCTTCGAAGGTATGACAACACGCAACGGCTTCGTAATGCTGTTCTCTGGTGTGGCTTGTCTGTTCTGCTTCATCGCACTAGCAGGTGCAGAGGGCGGTACGCTAACAGCAACCTTCATCGTGTCTCTTGTTATCTTGATGTTCTACAGCAAAAAAGCAGGTCTTGCTCAGTACGTGAAAATGCACGCTGACGACATACCTGCCCAAGCAAGCAACTAATCCCCAAAACGCTGGCACTACGGTGCCAGCCCATAAAACCCAAATTCACGCGGCGCTCACCTTACTCATTGCCTGTAAATGGCAAAGAGCGCCCTCATTCGCCTTGGAGATGTCCAAATGAATATATTCGCTATCTTGAACCACATGGGTGTGTTCTTTAAAGAAGAGCCAGTTCGTCAACTTCACGCTGCTCTTGAGAAAGCGGGCTACGAAGTGGTTTACCCAGTAGATGATAAAGACTTGATCAAAATGATTGAGATGAACCCTCGCATTTGCGGTGTGTTGTTCGACTGGGATAAATACTCACTAGAGCTATGTGAACGTATCAGCCAAATCAACGAAAAACTGCCTGTTCACGCATTTGCTAACGAACAGTCTACTCTAGACATTTCACTAACAGACCTACGTCTAAACGTGAGCTTCTTCGAGTACGCTTTAGGTATGGCTGACGACATCGCTATCAAAATCAACCAAGCGACTGAGGCATACAAAGATGCCATCATGCCTCCATTCACTAAAGCGTTATTCAAATACGTAGAAGAAGGTAAATACACCTTCTGCACTCCAGGTCACATGGGCGGTACTGCATTCCAGAAAAGCCCTGCTGGTAGCATCTTCTACGATTTTTACGGTCCAAACACATTCAAAGCGGACGTATCAATCTCAATGCCTGAGCTAGGTTCTCTACTAGACCACTCAGGTCCACATAAAGATGCAGAAGAATACATTGCACGTACATTCAATGCAGACAGCTCTTACATCGTAACGAACGGTACATCTACATCGAACAAAATCGTTGGTATGTACTCAGCACCTGCTGGCAGCACAGTACTGATTGACCGTAACTGTCACAAATCTCTGACTCACCTAATGATGATGAGCGACGTGACACCAATCTACTTCCGCCCAACTCGTAACGCATACGGCATCCTTGGTGGTATTCCACAAAGTGAATTCAGCCGCGATGTCATTGCAGAGAAAGTGGCGAAAACACCAGGTGCAACAGCACCAACTTACGCAGTAGTGACTAACTCAACTTACGATGGCCTGTTGTACAACACGCAATTCATCAAAGAGTCGCTAGATTGTAAACACATCCACTTCGACAGTGCTTGGGTGCCTTACACTAACTTCAACCCAATTTACGAAGGTAAATGTGGTATGAGTGGTGAAGCGATGCCAGGCAAAGTGTTCTACGAAACACAATCAACACACAAACTGTTGGCAGCGTTCTCACAAGCTTCAATGATTCACGTGAAAGGTGACTTTGATAAAGAATCTTTCAACGAAGCATTCATGATGCACACTTCAACTTCACCTCAGTACGGCATTGTTGCTTCTACTGAAACTGCAGCGGCAATGATGCGCGGCAACACTGGTAAGAAGTTGATGCAAGACTCTATCGATCGCGCAATCCGCTTCCGTAAAGAGATCAAACGTCTAGAAGCAGAAAGCGACAGTTGGTTCTTCGATGTATGGCAACCAGAAAACATCGATACCACAGAATGTTGGAAACTAGACCCTAGCGACACATGGCACGGCTTCAAGAACATGGATGACAACCACATGTATCTTGATCCAATCAAAGTAACGCTACTGACTCCTGGGATGAATAAAGAAGGCGAACTAGAAGAATCAGGTATTCCTGCTTCGCTGGTGGCTAAATTCCTAGACGAGCGCGGCATCGTGGTAGAGAAAACAGGTCCATACAACTTGTTGTTCCTATTCTCAATCGGTATCGACAAATCAAAAGCAATGCAATTGCTACGCGGTCTAACTGAATTTAAACGTGGCTACGACTTGAACCTAACCATCAAGAGCTTCCTACCTTCGCTATACAACGAAGACCCAAGCTTCTATGAAGGCATGCGTGTTCAAGAACTAGCACAAGCAATTCATGACCTAACTAAGAAATACAACCTACCAGAGCTAATGTACAAAGCGTTCGATGTACTTCCAGAAATGAAAGTAACACCACACGCAGCATGGCAAGAAGAGCTTCGCGGTAACGTAGAAGAAATCAAACTGGAAGAAATGGTTGGCCGCGTAAGTGCGAACATGATCCTTCCTTACCCTCCAGGTGTGCCACTAGTACTTCCTGGTGAAATGGTGACTCAAGAGTCTCGCCCTGTGCTGGACTTCCTAGAGATGCTTTGTGAGATCGGTGCGCATTACCCAGGTTTCGAAACCGACATCCACGGTCTATACCAACAAAAAGATGGTAGCTACACCGTAAAAGTATTGAAGAACTAAGTTCCTCTCGAAGATGACGCCATTGGGAATGCAAGCATGCTCCACTCTTACGAGCTCAATGCGTCATCGAACAATAACGACATTTAGATATACCCCTAACTAATCTGTCGTAAAGAGGAGGGCAAGGATGCTCTGATCTTTTCTTCTATATATAGAAGAAACACTTTTCCAAGACTTCACCTGAAGTACCCCAAATAAAAAGCAAAGACCAAAAGAGCAGTTCGTCATCGTTCTGCTCTTTTTTTCATCTTTTATATAGGTAGAAAGAGAAAAAAGAACCAAGAGAGATAAGATCAGCAACCGAAATCACAAAGAAATCGGCGATCTTTTAATGCAGAAGTCAGGTGTTTCATCATGAAAAGATCCTCTGCAACCCGAAATATTAGACAAGATCGTTGAGTATCTATGCGGAATGCTCGTTATTTGTTCGGTTGAAAGTTTTTTTGCAAAAAACGCTTGTGCTAATTTCTCAACCCCCTATACTGCGCATCCACCGACACGGAGTGAGACGAAAGTCACACAGCGAGTCGGGAAGAGAGAAAAAAGAATTTGAAAAAAATGCTTGACTCTCTCACGGTGTGAAGTAAGATACGCACCCCTAACGACAAGCAACTAAGTTGCTGAAAATGTTAGAAAAGCTCTTTAAAAATAAGAACCTATCAATCTGTGTGGGCACTCGTTGATGATAATCCAATTAGATACTTCGGTATCAAATTAGGTTTCAATGAAACGAAGTGACCATTGAATCGAAAGATTCAGCACAGTCAATTCAAACATTACTTATGTAATGTTCAGTATTCATTGAGCCGACAAAATCTTAAATTGAAGAGTTTGATCATGGCTCAGATTGAACGCTGGCGGCA
>NZ_JAWOUT010000027.1:0-32096 GCF_033339515.1 Vibrio sp. 2130-1 | reverse complement strand
TAGGTATGCCTATTCGAAGCTAATGGCGATAGAGTGTAGGCAAGATCGACTCTTCACCTGATTTGATCAACACCGCCCTATCAAATTGGTAACTACCTTGAAGCAATACCACATAACTATGTGATGACTCTTTCATAGAGTTGTGGTTGGCTGTGCATGCTACTAAACTGATTTTCAGTTATTCCTGTGATGGGTCGTTACATATGACAAACATTAAAGCACCTCGTTTTAATCCTTCCTCTCCTGACTTTCAGGAAAATCTTTATACTATTTATCAAAACATGCGTAAGAAAGCCGTCACACGAATTGGAAAAACCTGGGTTCTAACTCGCTACACAGACGTCTATAGAGCTTTTAAAGACAACTCACTAGTGTCTTTAGGTATACCGGATGATTTGCATGGAGAATTGGAGAAACTGGATTTCAATGTCAGCCCTTCTTTAAGAGACCTTATTTACGGTATCATTCTTTTTGAAGATGGTCATAATCATCATCAGCACCGCCGAGCTCTTCAGACCGTATTTTCGGGTGAGTCCTGGAATGCTTTAAGTGAAATTATATATTACGAGTCACATTCGCTACTAGCAAAATCAGTAACTAACTGTAAATTTGATGGCATTAAGCACCTTGCTGCACCGCTATGGAAAAAGCTATTTTATTCATGGCTAAATTTACCACACGAACTACAAGAAGTCGTAGAGCAAGAGCAAAGTGCTATTAGACTATTGTTAGATCCTAGCGCTATTGACAAACTTGGTCTTCAGCGACTGATAAATGCTATTTCACGTCTCGATCATGCTTTTAACCAGCTAGCACACGCACATATAAACGGTTACGACTCTATTTTTTATCGAAACCTGCTTAAGGGATACGGTGGAGATGAAAATATACTTTTGAAGCGATTTAGCACTGATTGCATAACAATATTACTAGGTGGGAGTGAAACCAGTGAAGCGTTAACAGGTAATCTTTTATATGTCCTTGCTCAGTCCCCTAACTTACAAGAAGACATTAGATGTAGCAACTTGAAAGTAAAGGATATCGTTAATGAAGTGATGCGATTTGAGTCCCCTTTACAGATGACTAGGCGAAAGGTTAAAACCCCGATAAATTACATGGGACATGAACTTAAAGTAGGAGATAATGTTCTGCTTTGCTTGGGTGCTGCCAATCGGGATGAAACAGTGTTTGAAGAAGCATGGAAGTTTAATCCTAGTAGAAAAAATTCTCAGCGTCATCTGGGGTTTGGTGTAGGAGCACATCGATGTATAGGACAAATGCTTGCTCAATCTCAAGCAGAGAACTTAGCGCTAGCATTGTGTGAAAGAGGAATGATCTCAGCAGACGGAGTCGCTAATTGGTCAAGTAGTTCCCTGATACTTCGGACTCTTGAATTTCTCCCTCTAAAAGTCGTGCCGCTAAAAACTGAGCAGTATACAACGAACATCAACAGCTAATACGCATGAGGTCATTTTAGGCTAATGGTAAGGTTATTGATAGGATCTGATTCATTATATGATGTTTTAATAAACTAAGATTTTTCCCATTTTTTATATTGAGTTTCAAGTATATTTTCACTGACAAAACTAAACCACTCCTTATAAAGAGTTATTTAATAAGAGAATATGGCAAATGAAAATATTACTGACATTAATGCTTGCGCCCTTTCTTTTCGGATGTGCTAATAAAAATTCAAGTCAGAGCCTTCAAAAGATAGACATAGTTATTGTTGCCGATGAAAAAGGAAAAGTACGCATTACCTACCTAGAGCATAACCTGCTGCATACCGTTTATGTTATAGATAAAGCTTGTCATTATGATGTTGGCCCCTCAACTTTAAAAAAAATCAATGATCGCATACAAATTAATCCAAATGCTCATTGTAGCATTCGCTCATAAACGCCAAGTGATGTGATAAGTTATCAAGTTTAGAAGGTTTCGGGTTGGTGTTGGTTCATCAAATCATGGTAAGTCATTCTATTGATATGGATTTATAGCGTGATTCCGATAGTTTCTGAAGAACATTTTGTCTGCGTACGGTGCTATCTAGAACAGGATTTAAGTATAAAGGCATTCAAAATAGCTTCGCTCTGAATGAGGTTTAAAATTAAGAATATTCTTATTCCAAGTGTATGGAGTGGTGTTAATGTGGCCTCAAGCTTGGTAATTCGGACTGTTCATTTTGTTACCAGGTGCGTTTAGTTTTTAACACTTGATATGGCAATGTGCAATTGTGTTAATGTAATATCAAGCGACAGTTCACCATTGTACTGTCAGTTTAACCTTTAAGAGAATTATGAACAAAACTATGAAACTCAGTTCAACATTAGTAGCAATCCTATCGCTCAGTTCTTTTGCAACTTACGCTAGTTCTGATGTGGAACTAGCTAGCAAATTAAAAAGTATTGTAGATGAAAATGCCTCCGATTTGATGGGAGAATTCAGTATACCCGGCTTAGCAGTTTCCGTGACAGTAAACGGAGAGCGTTTTTACTATAATTACGGTGTCGCCGACAAAAAATCTGCGAATCCTGTTACCAATGAAACAATTTTTGAATTGGGTTCAATTAGTAAAACTTTTGCTGCGACCTTGGCTGCTTATGCTGAGGGAAAAGGAAAGCTCAATATGGATGACAAGGTGTCAGACTATATTCCTGAATTAAGCGGAAGTGCGCTGGGCGATACTAAGCTTGTTCATGTAGCTACTTACACAGCAGGTGGGTTGCCGCTTCAATTCCCAAATGAAGTAACTAATGAAGATGAAATGCTCGAATTTTATAAAGCTTGGAAGCCGGAGTTTAAAGCTGGTACACAACGAGAATACTCGAATCCAAGTATAGGTTTGTATGGGTATATAGGCTCATTGAGTATGCAAGCAGACTATAGTGAAATGATGGAAAAAACCATCTTACCCGAGCTTGGTATGTCAAACACATTTGTTAATGTACCTAAGGAAAGGATGGAACAGTATGCTTTTGGTTATAGCTCGAAAGGTGACGCAGTAAGAGTGACTCCTGGTGTGCTCGATGCTGAGGCATATGGTATTAAGTCAACAAGCTCAGATATGATTCGTTTTCTCGAGGCTAATATGGGGATGTTACCAATAGGTGTTGATATTAAAAAGGCCATAGACCAGACACATATTGGATACTTTGATACAAAGACCTTTACACAGGCTGTTGGTTGGGAAAAGTATAAGTATCCAGTTACTCTTGGGCAATTGCTAGAGGGCAACTCTGCAGATGTGATTCTTAATCCTCAACCAGTTACTGAGAGTGTTTCTAAAAATATGGGAGAAGAGGTTTGGTTTAATAAAACTGGGTCAACCGGTGGATTTGGTGCCTACGTAGCATATTTACCATCAGAAAAAATTGGAGTTGTTATCCTTGCCAATAAAGCATATCCAAACTCTAAGCGTGTAGAAGCTGCGTACAACATCATTGAAGCTATAGTTAAATAGCATCCTATCTTCTTATTACAAGACATAATCACAATTATTCAAGCTACTGAATTTTTTCTCAAATCAGTAGCTTGTTTCATACCCAGTCATTTGTATAGAAGAAGTGACTTTTAACTACGGATGCTATATGCATAAATCAGTTTTTTTTGTTTTTCAACCTAAAATAAAGCAAGGTTCTGTTTATGGATATGAATCTCTAATTAGAGCAAGGAATGCCGAAGGCGATGTGTTTTTTCCCTATGACATGCTGCAGCTACACAAAGACGATATATACTTTGATTACTTCATCATAAATAAGGCTGTAAAGCAAATTTGTAATGAACCAAAATTACATGGATTTAATATATCTATAAATGTCAGTTCTGATATTTTAAACTACTTAGATTTCTCTTGTTTCGAATTTGATTTCAAGTCACTACCATTTAATATTGAGTTTGAAGTGCTCGAAAATATTCAAATTGTGGACTTCGCTATTGCTAATGAAAATATGTTGTCTTTGAAAAGTTTAGGGGTAAAGTTTAGCTTAGATGATTTTGGAAAAGATTATTCATGTTTAGAGCGTCTTTGGAATTTAGATTTCGACATGGTGAAACTAGATCGAACTTTGACCTCAAATGTTGAGGAAAATGATAAAAAATGGAAAAGACTTGATGCCACCTATAACTACTTAAAGAGTAACTTTGATGTCGAAATCCTTGCTGAGGGAGTAGAAAACTCTGAACAGTATGAGGTTTTATGTAAAATGGGCATTGAATATTATCAAGGTTTCTATTTTGGAAAGCCGTGTTAGACTCAAATGTGGTGCAAATGTATGTATGTGATCTTGGAGTTAAAATGAAAATAAAGCACTGGTCGAAGGTTACCTTGCTACATGAAGTAGTTACTAATCCTAATATTACGATTAAAGGCAAACATAGCTATTACAGCGATTGCTGGGATGTAGGGTTCGAAGAATCTGTCGTTAGATACTTGCAGGGCGATGCTGTTAGTAGAGATTGGAACCTTAATTGGGATATAGATAAATTGTATATTGGTGACTTTGTGTGTATAGCACCTGAAGTAGTCATTGTAATGGGTGGCAATAGTACACATAGAGTTGATTGGTTTTCCTTGTACCCATTCCCTGAATATATAGATGAAGCCTTTGTTGCTAAAGGACACACATTTATCTCTGATGGGGTTTGGATTGGTATGAGAGCTATGATCATGCCTGGGGTCAAGATTGGAGAAGGTGCTATCATCGCCGCTAATAGTGTAGTGACAAAGGATGTGGAGCCTTATAGTATGGTCGCCGGAACACCAGCAAAACATATCAGATATCGCTTTTCTAAGGAAACTATTGACCAGCTACTTGAGTTAAATATATATGATTGGCCTTCCCAAAAAATAGATGATTTAAAGAGATTGTTATGTTCAGACGATATTGAAGCTTTAAAAAAGGCGAGCCTTGAATACGACAAGTTTAATAGTCAATAATGATTTTTAAAATCTTATAGTTTACGAGTACGAATGTGGTCTGCTCTTATTGTAGTAGTCAGTTAGAGTTGACCACATTATTGTAACTTTAACTTCAAATTCATTCTGCCCATACGGAGTAGAGTGCTGTTGCAATAGCTGTGTTGATTTGTAACGCTCTATGAAGCTTAACCTCGGCCGCTACAAAGCAGGTTGATACCCTCCCATTTTACAGGCTATGACTCAACAATTGGCTACCGGTTGAAAAGAACATAACCCAACAAGCTGGTTTCTGGAAAGCAGCCGTGAAGCTTTGTACTCAGAAATAATCGATGTCTACGTCCCATATTTGCTTGTGACTTGTAGCAACGAATTGTGTTGTTAACGGCAACTATATGGCCCTGGTACTTATTGAGTTGTAGGCTCAGAAATTGATCATTTTCACTTTCCTCGTGGCTCTAAATCGATATGAGCTCACTAACTATACCCTCACAATGGCATTTGGTCTGGCTTCTATTGGCTTAACATCAACATAGCTTTCATTTTTTTAGTAGTGCTGCTTTTGATACAATACAAGTTCTCCGTTATTTAAATCAATTTACGTGAGAAAGGGCGGTACAGTAGTTGAAAAGGTGATGGCATCGTTGATGGTTTAGTAAGTACAATTAATTTTAATAAAAACAACCTTGAGTGATAGTTTTGGATTACTTTTCAAGATTGTTTGTAAACTAAAAGAGAAATTGTTATATATTCTTACTTAATGATAGCAAGTTGTAAGAAAATTAACATCAAACATTGAAACTCAAAAATAGATCTGAGTCTTTGGATGTGATTTTATAAAGCTCTTTATCACTACTCACTCCCAGCTTTTTCATGGCATTTATCTTTTGTGTACTAATTGTTTTGATACTGCGAGAAAATTTATATGCAATTTCTGACACTGACATACCGGATATTAAGCATCGAACAACCTCTTGCTCTCTAGTGGTAAGCTTTTCAACATTAACGAGGGAGGTAACTTTCAGGGAGTTCCTAGATGAATTAAGATGAGAAACTGGAGGAGTCCCCTTAATATCCGATATCTTATCTAACATACACTTTTCTACGTAAACTTTTCCTCTAAAAACCATTTTTACGGCTCTAATTAACTCTTCTTGGCTCTGATGTTTACCGACAAAACCCTTCGCCCCTGCTCGAAGAGCTGACGAAACAATACCAGCACTAAAGTGAGTAGACATTACTATCACTTTAACTGAAGGAAACCTAGAGTGAACAAAACGGATCAAATTAGCACCATCATTTTCATCTGGTCCCAATTCGTAATCTGCAATGAGTATATCCGGTAAACGCTCTTTAAAACTTCGCACTAAGTCATCACTTTTTGTATAAGTAGCCAGAATGCGAAAGCTATCTTCCTTAGATAAGTATGATGTAATACCTTGAAGTACAAGTTCATGATCGTCTAACAATGTCAATCTTATCTTAGATGCACTATTTACCATTTCTAAACATCCTTAAAATGCAATACAGTAAAAATAATCGAAGTCCTAGCTCTCTTTGACTATTTTTATCACAGAGAGCAATATCATTACGAAAGTTCCAATAAAATAGAAAATAAAATCATAACACAATCTATTCTTTTTTAACTTTACAATAAGATAGCAAAATAGGATTAACAAAGACATCCGCTCAGTTAGCGTATTAATACCGTGCTAACTGTTAGCTTAAAGAATGACCAAGTAGAATTGTAACATTATGTTATCTATTCGCATTGGAATTTTGTTAATTTTAAATCATACGGATAAGATATGCATATAGTTAAAATGGTGTTTATATTTATGAAAAGATAATAGAGTTAAGGCTACGAGTATGACTGCATTATTTCGGTGGTTGTGCTCGCTTGTTTCCGCTGTTTCTCAAGCAAGTTATTTGTTCAATACATTAGATGGGCGTTGTGGGGAAATATAAGTAGGAATATTTCAAAAATAAAAAGAGCGCAGTAGTATCTGCGCTCTAAACCAAAATTATTTCAAGAGAAATTAAGACTAATCCTATAACTATTGGATAAAATCTATGTTACCGTCTTAAGCAAGTATAAGTGGACGCATAACGAAGTATACTAATATGAAAGGTATCATTACAGCTAGCCAAAATACTTTATTTGCAAGTGCTTCTCCTTTATGTGAAGCGATTACGACCCTCAAGCCTAGTAGAATGTGGATTAGTAATGCTAACACCCCCAAGCCATAGTGCACTATCAGCCTCACATTAAAAGGATCTAGTAGTAAGCCAGGTGCGAAGGTTAGCCATTCCCAGTTAGTGTCAATGGATAGAAAGCTTCTTCCTAGGCCAATCACAGCTGTAACGTGTGAAAGTAAGAACACCATGATCAGAAGGCCCGTAGCAAGTTGAGTTGTACGATACCCATCACTTGCGTGGTTCAAGTGTCTTGATAGAAGTATTAAGCCTGAGATTACTTGAAATGCAAAAATAGCGAGCAATGTTACTTCAACAAATGGTGCTCTGTAATAGTTTCTCAAAGCTTCCATCAATTCAATGTGTGTATCTCCTCCCCAGTTTGCAGAAAGATGGTTTACAAGGTGAGCTCCAATAAAGGCGATAAGTATCAGTGAGCTTATACCATGTGAGATCCTTAACATTGGCGATGCCAGCTTTGAATTTGGTTCTCCGAATGCTTTGAACTTGAGGAAGGCGATGGCGGCTATTATCCAAAATGAATAGTAAACAACTAGCTCCGAAGTTGAGCCCATACCAAGCATGTATAGGACAACACCGATAAGCGTAAATAATGAAGGGACTATAGCTCCGAGCAGAACAAAATGTCGTTGAGAAGCTACTGTACGTGTTATAGCTTTTTCCTTTCTAAGTTGGATGGATAAGTATAGTGAATAGAGGGGAGTTGCAAATGCCATAGCCATTGCCATGAGTGAGAGCCATCGACCAATTTCACCGATATTACCTAAGTAAAAGGCTTTCAAAAACCAAGGGTAGAGCAGAATAAGTATTACAAAAGTATAAATTGATATGGGTAATGTACGCATGGGTTAGTTCTCCAAATAAACTAGCCCACATTTTAGAGAGGAGTTAGTTACCTATATAGATCTAATTCTTGTCAGAAATTTAGAACCACTTTTATCATTTAGTAGGAGGTACTGTGTTTTTATCACTTAATTTAAAGCTAGGTAAGGTAACAACAAAAAGCCTTTATGCTGCAATTCGACAAGCAATTCAAGAAGGAAGGTTACAAGAGAATGAAAAGTTACCTTCTACTCGCTTGTTGTCTAAACAGCTAGGCATTGCAAGAAATTCGGTGATTTCTGTCTATGAGAGAATGTCGTTTGAAGGGTGGATAGTACAGAAAGTGGGCTCTGGAACTTATGTTAACTCTAACTCAAAGCTCTCTCCGAATAGTGTTGTTAAAAAAGAGAATAAACAAGCGTATGACTTAGGATATTGGGGGAAGAATCTACAAAATGCTCCGCATATAATCGAAGCAAAAAACTTGAAGTACGACTTTACACTAGGTCTCCCTGAGCATAAAAATCTTGCTAAGCATGTTTGGAAGCATTCGCGGCTAAGCCGATTGAACATGCTCACACCTGAATTTGCTCTCAATAATGACCCTTTGGGGCAATCCTGCTTAAGGCATTCCATCTGTGAATATGTAAGGCATTCCCGAGGTGTCTACTGCGAACCTGAACATATTATTATCACGCAAGGCTGTCAGCAAGCACTTATGATGGTACTTATGACGCTGTTAAATCCAGATAAGTTAGTCTCCATGGAAGACCCTGGTTATCCGGTTTTTCACCAACAGGCCCAGTTATTAGGCGCAAACATCGGTTATGCTCAAATGGATGGTAATGGCATTGTTGTGGATACTATTCCTCCCGACACTAATGTCCTATATACCACTCCAAGTCATCAGTTTCCTTTAGGATTTGCGTACTCTAAAAAGAGAAAAATGGAGTTACTTAGGTGGGCAAAACAACAGAAAGCGATAATCGTAGAAGATGATTATGACTCGGAGTATCATTATCAAAATACACATAAACAAGCACTAAAATCGTTAGATAAGGAAGACAGGGTTGTTATGGTCGGTAGCTTTTCTAAAGTACTATTCCCTGGAATAAGGCTTGGGTACATTATTCCTCCCGTACATTTAGTTGAGCCACTATCTCGCATGTTATGGCACTTTGGTAGAAGTCCATCTGTGGTTTCTCAAATTATACTAGATGAATTTATGCGTGATGGCCATTTTAGTTATCATTTGGTCAATATGAACAAAGTATATAAAGAAAGGTACCAGCATTTATGCTATTTGATGGATAAAGTAACGTTTCTGAAGAGGATTCCTAGTGAGGGAGGATTGCATCTAGCCGCTGAAGTCACAGGTTGCAGCGTAGAGCTATCTAAAAAGCTAGAAAAACTAGGTGTGGCGGTTTATCCAGTATCTAACTTTTCTTATGGCCGTAAAAGTAATGTCGTTTTATTCGGATTTGGTAAAATATCTACTGAAGATATGGACCACGCATTTTCAATTATTCACTCACTTGAATGATATTAGCAATTTTACCTTAACCCGCAGTAAGATGAGGCCGAGGTATTATTCGCAAAACGGGATAGTAGCTTAATCTGTTTTTACATAAATCTTTAGTGTACCGTAAGTACTGCAAGCGAAGTATTGTCGTAGCCACCAGTATGGCTTTAACCTGCGTTGTGACCTGTACCGGCTTTCAAGTTATGATCATCTACGATGATTGAGATTTAGGGAGGGTGTGAAATAAGCAAGTGAACATGATCTTGTTCGCCATATATTTCAATAAGTGCACACAGTCAGACTAAACGAATTACTTAATTGTTGAACCTATCGACAATCATTCTCTTCTTGGTGGAGCCTTAGCTTGTTGCTTGCGACTACTTTCTATCGAAGCACCAAAACATCGTTCTCAAAAATATACACTATCAAAATCAGGATACTTCGCGATATTGGGTTACATCAAATTTCACGTCATGAAATTGAGTGCTTGATGAAGCATTATTATGTTAATTATTTTTTGGATTAGTGGTGGGTATTGTCAGTAAGCAAGGTGAGGGTTTCCTTGCTTACTAATTTTACTTTTTAGCACATACGCTCATAGGTGTTGTGATGGAGCAAGGCTGTCAAATTACCCTTGCCATATTTTTGTTTGGCAGTTTCTTCTTGGTGATTGATTATCTGATCGTATGTTGGTCTAGTAACCTGGCGAAAAATACCGACAGGCACAGGAAACTCGGGATAGCATAGGTTAGCTAAAGCATATGCATATTGAGTAGTATCTTCCTTCGGTGAATGGATCAAAGGAGGACATACATCGACGTTTGTTACTTGAAATCCAAATCCTTTCCCGACTAGCATTTTAGAATTCTCTTTACCAAAAATTAGAGGTTCGTTCTCTTTTAGGTAAAGCAAATTTTCTTGTTTCTTTGAAGGCCCATTGTAAGGGTCATGTACTTTATCATTAAAAATAATACAGTTTTGCAAAACTTCAATTACAGCTGTACCTGAATGAGCTGCCGCAGCTTCGAACACCATTGCCATATGGGTAGGGTCATTGTCTGAGGTTCGAGCCAAAAAAGTTGCTCCAGCTGAGGCCGCAATTGCTAAGGGCTTTAATGCTACATCAGGAGAGCCTCCTGGGCTTGACTTCGATACAAAGCCTTGTTCACTAGTCGGCGAATACTGCCCTTTAGTAAGCCCATAGACTGCGTTATTAAAAAGCAAAATTTTGATATCTTGATTTCTTCTGATTGCGTGAATAAAGTGATTCCCTCCGATACTTAAGGCATCACCATCACCTGTAACTACCCACACGTCCAATTCTGGGTTAGTTGCCTTTACGCCTGTTGCAATTGCAGGCGCTCGACCATGAATGGTATGAAATCCATATGTATCGAGATAGTAAGGAAAACGAGAGGAGCAACCTATTCCTGAAATAAAGACAGTATTTTCCCTTGTTTTTTCCAGTTTAGCTAGAACAGATTGCATTGTTTTCAGTACATTGAAGTCACCGCATCCTCGGCACCATTTTATCTCTACATCTGATGAGAAGTCTTTACGGTTTAATTTACGCGTTAACATTTTGTATAGCCTCTACATGGTGCACGATTGAGTTAACTACATCTTGTACTTTAAATGGTTGTCCTGTTACTTGGGTTACACTATGGATCTGAGCTGAGTATTGCGAGCGCAGAACTTTTACTAATTGTTCGTTATTGAGTTCGAACACGAGAACATGCTCAAAGTTAAGAATAATCTCCTGTAGATTAACAGGGAATGGATTCAAGTATTTTAAGTGTATATGGGCCACATGTACCCCTTGTTCGCGCGCATGTTTTATTGCAGTTTTAACGGAGCCATGGGTTCCTCCCCAGCTAACAACTAATAGCGAGTCAGTATAGTTACCAGTTAATTGTTGCTCCGGAATGAAATTGCGAATGTTAGCTACTTTTTCTGCGCGTTCGTTTGTCATGCGTTGATGATTATCTGGATCGTGAGATGGCTCTCCGGTTATAGAGCTCTTTTCTAAACCACCTATCCGATGCATTTTCCCGGAGGTTCCTGGCACAACCCATTCGCGGCTCATATATATGTTATCACGCTGATATGGAAAAAATGGTTTAACATCGCATATCTCTGCCTTCGTAGAGATTTCAATTTGCTCTGGATTAGGAACTCGCCAAGATTCAGAACCATTTGCTAGATAGCCATCACTAAGTAAAATTACGGGTGTCATAAACGTTGTTGCTATACGACAGGCCTCTAGGGCAGTATCAAAGCAATCAGCAGGAGAGGCGGCAGCAAGTACTGGTATCGGTGAGTCTCCATTTCTTCCGTAAATAGATAAGAGCAGATCGGATTGTTCTGTTTTCGTCGGTAGGCCGGTTGACGGACCACCACGCTGCACATTGATAACAACGAGTGGCAACTCTGCCATGACTGCCAGGTTTATAGTTTCTGTCTTCAAGCATAAGCCCGGACCGGATGTTGAGGTTGCTCCTAAGGCTCCTGCATACGATGCTCCAAGAGCTGCACATGCTGCGGCTATCTCATCTTCGGCTTGAAAAGTTTTCACACCAAAATGTTGATAATTAGATAACATATGCAGAATATCTGACGCAGGGGTAATAGGGTAAGAGCCCAAGAATAATTGTCGTTGTAGCTTTTCCGCTGCGCAAATTAATCCCAAAGATAATGCTTCATTACCAGATACTGTTCGATACAAGCCTCGTCTTTCTATCACTGGGGATACCTGAAAGCTCTCCCCAAAGACCTCTGTAGTTTCAGCATAATTAAAGCCCGACTTTAGCGCTAGAATATTGGCGTCCATTACTTCTTTATTATTAGCAAACTTTTTTTCTAGCCAAGTAACCATTGATTCTAGCGGGCGACTATAAATCCAAAATACGACCCCTAACATAAAGAAATTTTTACTTCGCTTAACTACCTTAGACGGTATTTTTAGCTCACTAAGAGCCTGAATGGTCAAACGCGTAAAGTTATCGCTGATAACTCTATACTTCGATAAGTTACCATTTGATAACGGATCAGAGTCATAACCTGCTAACTCCAGGTGTTTTTTACTAAAACCATCCAAGTCGAGCAATGCGAGTCCGCCAATGGATAGTTGCGATATTTTACTCTTTAGTGCTGCGGCATTGAGAGCTATGAGCACAGAAAATTCATCTCCAGGAGTAAATACCTCAGTCGAGGAAAATTGTAATTGGAAAGCAGATACTCCAGAAGTGGTACCTGCCGGAGCTCTTATCTCCGCAGGATAGTCGGGTAGCGTCATCACATCGTTACCTTGTAGTGATGAATTTTCAGAAAAACGTTCGCCAAGTAGTTGAATGCCGTCTCCAGAGTCACCTGCGAAACAAATTACTTCGCTTTTAAGTTGAATTGCTGTCATTTAAACCTCTGATTGCATATGGTCACCAATGTGTTGCGTATCTACTAAGTAAGTAACAGCACAAAAGTATAGCTTTATGTAATGTGATTATTTTTGATTGATGAAAGTAAGCTCTGATTGAGGTCCGTCCCCCCGAAATACAAGAAATGGTAGGAAGATTAGAACTGACATCGGTATACTAAGGAACATAATTAATGACAAAAACCTATTTGTGGTAATATTTAATGTGAACTTTATTCACAGATATTAGGTGTGTATGGATAAGCTAAGTTTAATAAAGTTGTTTGTATCAGTTGTTGAGGGCGGTAGTTTCACTGCTGTGGCAAATAAATCAGGTCAATCACCGTCAACGATAAGTAAAGGGATTACTCGATTAGAACAAAACCTAGGAGTTCGCCTTGTTCATCGCACAACTCGCCAGTTTCAGCTTACAGAAGCTGGTTTAAAATATCTTGATACAGCGAAGGAGGTCATCGCTTTATTGGAAAGCACAGAAGAGCAGTTGGCGCTTAGTAGACTATCACCTTCGGGTACTTTAAAAATTTCTCTTCCGTTATCATTTGGTCAATATTACGTCGCCCCACTTATCCCTGAGTTTTGCCAAAAGTATCCAGAAGTTAAGCTTGACCTCAGCTTTTCTGATGAATATACAGATATAGTTGATAGCGGTATGGATATAGCTATTCGAAGTGGTAAGTTAAATGACAGCAACTTAATTGCAAGGCGTTTATGCCCCATTGACATGGGTATGTTCGCCAGCCCTCAATATCTAAGGGAGTTCGGTTGGCCTGATTCGCCGGATAGCCTTCGCCAACATCGTTGGATTTTATATCGGTTTAGGCAATCCGGGCGTTTACTGAATTTAGTTATGACTCTTAACGGGGAAGTTCAACGTATCGAACCTTATCATCAAGTGACCGTTGATAACGGATATGTTATGGCTACGCTCGCAAGTTTGGGCGCTGGGATCGCCTTCATGCCACACTATCTTGCTAGAAATCTAGTTCGTGAAGGAAAGCTTACCCTTGTATCTAAACCTCAAAGAACAGAAGAGCAAGCTGTTTATATATACTATCCTAGCCGTGACTTTGTGCCTGCTAAAGTTAAGGTGTTCATCGAATTTATTGTTCATAAACTTGAAGAGCAAGGTGAAACAATTAACAGTAGTTGGATGAACAAAGGAATAGAATCATTAGAAGATGAGGTGTAATACTAGGTAAGTGGCAAACGAGCCACAAAAATAAATAACAGGAAGGTTTGTGAGGCTTATTGTTCGATGATGTGCTATGAATCAAAAATATTCGTTGAATGACCATTATTAAGCAATAAAAGTAGAGTCTGAAAACCGTTGGGAAATTTGTCAAAGTCTCAGGATTATTTATAGAGTATTCTTCGATTGGCAGTGACTTCTGTCTTGACCTAAGGACAGTACGAGCAAGATGAAAAGCCCTAAACATAAGTAAAGGGCGTCAGGTTATATAGTAATAAAATAACTAATGTATAGGGAGCTTCAACAGGGGAAATGTACAAGCTGAACTTTACAATATTAAAATTAATAGAAGCGAGCTTTGGCACTTCTGGATATGAAATCGATATGTGGTATATAGCGACCCATCCCTATTCCTAAATGGATGCCTTTAATTCCCTCATTTAGGGGGCTATTCATATAACCATTTATAACCCCTGAATTTCTTGTTGCGCAGCCTAGGGCAAACTCCAAAACTTCCGCTCCCCTTTCTTCTCTGCTGCACATTGACAAAAATGAGTCCGTAATATTAATACCATTAATCTCTATGTTCACAATTTGATTGTGCTTTACATCTACAAAACCACCGCCTTTAGCTGCTTCCTTTTGCCAAAGTCTCATCATTGGCATATGAACTTTTGCTTCTTCTTTTGAGTACAAGTGCAGCACACTATCAAATACAAATCGCCCTTCAGCACTAAAACTCGAACGAGGGCATGTCTGGTTAAATATCGCAGCTTCGAGGAGCTCACTGACTGTGTATAGCCAACCTGGGGTTAAGTATTCATCATTATTTGCGATTTCAATCTGCTCATTAATATGCAATTTTAATTTATCACCACACGCACTGATAACCTCACACCTATCCGATGAGAAAAAACGCTCATAAGCGATTTTTCTTCGCGTGATACTATCCAGAAAGTTAGTATCTAATAGCGCATCAATGGTGTAATGTTCCTCTGATTCAGAGCACATGAATTTGTTGAGAATGATATTAAGAGTTATCGAATCAATGTCTTCTCTATTCAAAAAGTGTTGGGAGTTATGTGGATGACAAAGCATGACTAAAGCATCGTTATGGATAGGTCGATGATTATACTCTTCTCCTTCGAAACCTAGCTTTCTCACATACTGTAACGTACTTTGAGAGTCGGAGATAAACAATAGATCTTTGGACATAATTTTTGTAATAAGTTTTTCATAATTCATATATAAACCTTCCGTTTTAATTAAAAAGAAAAAAGGCACTGAATTATCAGTGCCTTAAGAGATTAAAACAAAGAAATGAAGCACCTTTACCAGTATTGCTGCATGTTCTTAGCTCGATCTGACTTTGAAAATGTTTTTACCGTTTTAGGTTTCTTAATGATTTTCATATAACGTCCTTTTAGTATTGGATGAACATTTATTGCCTGATTGTTAGGCAAGTAAAAGGTAGCATTATAGAACTTTGATATTAATTAATTTATTGAAATTTGTGATCAACTATCTCACAAAAATTAATTTTATCTGTATTTGATTAAAGTTATTTATTTGTTTTATTTGTAATATTCAACTGGCGTATTTTTTAATTAAATAATAGATATTCAGTTTAAAAAACATCTATGCCATGTTTATAAGTAATACCCACTAAGAGGGAACATTTGGAAGCAATGGCACGCTTTTATGGCAATATGATTAACCTGTTATTTATATAATGTGCACAACATGCTCAATTAGACGTCTATTAGCTTGTTAGAGTTGAGATGAGCTGACATGTTGGAAAATAAATCATACTGATGATTCTGAGATTAAAAGCGCTAACTCAACATACGAAAGGAGAACTATATGGAATACGATACTATCTGGTTACGTCTAGGTTTTTTTGTCTCCGTACTGTTGCTTTGCACATTATGGGAAAACTATTTACGAAGAAAACCGCTTACAGTTAATCGCTCGTATCGCTGGCTCAACAACCTTACATTAGTAGCTTTAAATAGTGCTATCATTGCAGTTGTGATGCCTATTGCAGCTTTCCAAGCTGCTATTCTCGTCCATGAGAACCAGTGGGGGCTTCTTAATCTTCTTTCTTTACCCACCTGGCTCAACATTCTATTTTCAGTTCTATTACTCGATCTTATCATTTATCTACAACACCTTGTCTTTCATAAAACGAAGCTTTTGTGGAAAATTCACCGTGTACATCATGCAGATTTAGATATAGATGTGACGACAGGAATACGTTTTCATCCGCTCGAAATCGTTATCTCTATGGGCGTTAAAATAGCTGCAATCTTCATATTGGGCGTTTCACCAGTTGCAATTGTTGTATTTGAGATAGTACTAAACGCAAGTGCCATGTTTAATCACAGTAATGCAAAGCTGGCCCTTCCTCTCGATTCAAAGTTACGTAAGATTTTTGTAACACCGGATGTACATCGTGTACATCATTCTATAACTGTCAAAGAAACACACTCTAATTTTGGTTTCTTCCTTTCTATATGGGATAGGTTTTTCGGGACTTATCGTTCTCAGCCTGAATTAGGTCATGATGGTGTTGTTATTGGCGTACCAGAAATTCGCGATCAACGAGAACAAAGATTAGATAAGATGATGACACAACCATTTCGTTATTAATAAGATTATCTTTAGATGTATTTGATAGAATTCAGCGTGAGCATGGAAGCCAATCATGAACAAATTAATGATAATATCGGGCATATCACTGTTATCTACCTTTATAGGGTATTCCATTTATAAGGCCACGTTTTCAGCTAAAGCAGTTGTATTAGTGGAGAACGAACAAAAGAAAAAATTTCTGGAGTATGCCTATCCAGAACATTTTATTTCTGCAGCTTCATTGCGACTGCTGATGGAAGAGAATAACGATGTCATCGTGATAGGCACTCTGAACCCTATAGCAATTAATGAACCTATCAGTGGGTCTCATACTTTATGGCGTAACCAGTACTCGTCTTCAGAAGAGGCTTATGGTTTTGAAGGGATGCGTAGCTTCCCCGAAGATATGATAAGGCTACTGAGTAGCTTTGGAGCTACACCAGAAAGTACGATTGTGGTCTATGCTGCAAACTCTCATCATGATGCTGCCCGTCTCTATTGGCAGATTCATAACCTTGGACATGGAGATATTCGATATCTTGACGGTGGATTGAATGCATGGAAAGGCGCAGGATATCCGACTGGAACAGAAAAAGCAGTAGTCTCGGCACAGACATACACTCCGCTGGACGACTTACCTGAGAATAATACGTTGGCGACTCTCGATATGGTTGTCACCGCACAAAATGACCCGGAATGGGTGATTATAGATACTCGAAGCGAAGCTGAATTTAAAGGAGAACGCTCAATACAAGGGGCATATGGGGTAGGTGCTATACCAAATAGTATCCATATAAATTGGACCGAAGCTCTTAATGAGGATACATCATTAAAGTCTAAAGCAGAGTTAAAAGCTATATATGGCGATATCATTCAAGAAAAGAACGTCATAGTTTATTGTCACTCAGGTGTTCGCTCTGCCCATACAACAATGGTACTTAGTGAGATATTAAATGCAAAGTCTGTATACAATTACGATGGGTCTTGGATAGAGTACAGTCATGCTTATTATGAAGACAAAAATCCAAAGGTTGAGGTGATTAATAATAAAAATATTCCATAAAACGTTTATCACTATGTTCGAGCCAGTATCACATCTAGGTAAATGTTATCACGTTCAACAAAGGGCTTAATACCTAATTAACAATCAAACCTTGTGTATAACTTCAATCAAGGCAAGAAATTGTGTGTCGCCTAGAAAAGATGAGGATTAGATGGATCATACCCATAAACCATTGTTAGATTAAACTCTATGCTGTCATCTTGAGTATTTAATTATTTGTGTTTTTTATCCAACAGGGATACTTTTCATTGAAAAAGAGCTCTGCACACCTTATTTCCGACACGCATTTAATAAGCATTAAGTTGCTCAATAGAGCCCTTTGCATTTAGGATCATTCCTATTTATCTTGATGAAAACGAGAGCTTACTTCCGATTAAATGATTTCTCAAACGTTCACTCGTTACTTCTAATTCTTTATTAACGTTTTTAGAAGCAGTGCCTTCCAGAGAGAAAAAGTGCAAGTTCTCTAATCCTATGACACCTAACACATCTTTAATGTAAGGTATGAAATAGTCTGGTTGATAAGAGTTTTCCCCGGAAAATCGGCCTCCTGAGGAAGTGAGGATATACACAGGTTTATTTTCAAGTAAGGCATGCTTACCTGTTGGGCTGATATAAAACGTTTTCCCTGCACGAACCACATGATCAATCCAGCACTTTAATCCAGATGGTAATGAAAAGTTATGAATAGGAGAGGTGATGATTACTAAATCAGACCAAACAAGATCTGCAATAAGCTTGTTCGATAAAGCTAAACTTCCTTTAGATTCACATCTCATTAATTCTGGGGTACACAACGCTTCTGAATAGTCGGAATCTACATGAGGCAAATCCATGACATTTTGTTCTACTATGTCGTTCTCAGCCTCCTGGGCTACATAGTTAATTATAATATTAGCTAAATCATAAGTTGAAGATTCTCGCTGCTTAGGACTACCATTAACTAACAATATACGCATGTTTAATATTTACTCCTACGTTAAAGATTAATATCGACTTGCTTTAACAATACTGGGTTTATCTGTACTTGAGATGCATTTAGAGAGGTATCCTTGACGCCTCCAAATCATATCTTCATATAGCATTTCAAAGTCATTGGGGAGTGACTGCACAATAGATGAGTGCTTAATAAGCTTCTCTCGCCACCTTAATAGATGAGGGTGCGCTTCATCATCATAAATCGGGGTGTAAGCCTCTATGGTGTTTAGTCGTATGAATAGCGGTGCAAATGCAATATCGACCAACGACAGTTCTATGCTATTGAAGTAAGTGGTTTCACCTAGAACATTTTCGATTTCTTTAAGCTTTGTGAGCAAGTTTTGTCGAACATCAGAGAACTCCTCAACAGTTTTCACTGTTGTGAGAGATAGCACATCGAAGAAGCAGGCTGAGCTAAACTCAACCCAACTTCGACTGCGTGCTCTCTTTATTGGATCCAAAGGCATTAGCTTATTCGGTAGCAGATCGTCTATGAGTTCATTAATGACTGCTGACTCAAAGATAATATGCTCTTCGTTTACCAATAATACTGGTACTTTTTTACGTGGGGACAAAGCCAAAAACCAATTAGGTGGATAAGAAAGATCGATAAATTGGCAATCAAATGAGGCTTTATTATGGATTAAAGTAATCAGCGCTCGCTGTACAAAGGGACATAACTGAGAACCTATGAGCTGAAAACGCATGTCAGAGTTTTCCGAAGAATTAATTGAGTATGTTGATTTTTGAGTGGAATAGTCATTCGTCAGTTGCATATAATACTAATTGCTTTATGGTTGATTTGTAAGTATAAAATCTGTGAGCTTTACATATTGATGTCACCAATAATGGCTCTAACCTCAAGGTATATGTCATTACACATCCCACTTTAAAAAGCTGTGCGCATTGAGATGTAAGGAAATTACTATCTTTGTACTTTTTTGTGGGATAAATGACAAAAATGTAAGTATACCAAATGGCTTTAGATAATTGATAACCGATATACTAAAGAAAATGGTCTTGTGAAAGAACAGTTTATAATTCAATTTAGTTTTGAATTATTTTCACTGATGAACGCCAGAAGTTTTGGGAACGGAGTTGAGCGACTAACATTACTAACGAGGTGAAGTACGACAAACAAAAAGCGCAGTATCCGTCCTCCTGAATTTAAAACAAAAACTCTTAATTGCTGAAAAAGTTGATGTGGCCGCTGCAGTTAGATAGTTATCTCTGCATGAGTGTCAGATCTATGGCAGGCGTAAAGTTGAAATGAAAAATCCCGCACTATTAAATCGGAAAATGAATCTTCAGCCGAGGAGAGAATTTCAAAAGGAAGTTGGCTGAAAAGTCAGAAATCGTAGAAGGCTTCCATCTACCTTGCGAAGAATCTTAAGTAAGTTGCTAGGAGTTTATTAGATAAGTACTTTACAGTCGTTGATCCCAAACCAAACTTGGACGAGTAATATCACCTAAAAGCCTTAATCTAAGATAGTTCCTATTTTATTTTTATGGGGAATAAAGAAAATCTGGATGATGAAACTTTTGACCAAAATTGAAATAATTGTTCAGGATATTAACCAGCGGCCTTGCATCAAAGTTTGCTGTTTTTTGTATACAAGGCAAGTATTCCTCGGGTTGGACTAAAACGCTGATTTAGATTCTATATGTTGTTCAACAGAGTATTCTGGTGATCTAATTAAAATAGACTTACTTGATGACAATTATGATATTTTAGATCTTTTTTAACGTGTATATCCAATTTTTGATAAACAAGAGTAGACCTTTAAGTGCATAAGGCGGAAAAAGAAGATTTCGAAATATGCTGATGATCTCTCATGAAGCAATTTTTAGTATTTGGCTGAGTTATTCAGCTTGGTATTTTATCTGATAATTATTTTATCTGATAATTTAGTAGGATTGGTGGTAAGAATAAATCTTACGTTTGTTGTTATAGGATAGATCTGTCATGGTGCCTCTATTTATTCTAATGAGCATGTGGTTAGTAGTATTTCTGGTAGGGTTAGTTTTAAAACCATCGGTTTACAAGGTGCGGTTTATGTTACTCGTTATCAATTTGACTTTTCTGCTCTGCGTTGTTTACTTTTTGTTTGGATAGTCTACCGCAATGCCTACAGTGTTTATTGAATAGCCACCGAGTCAATAAACACTAGTTAGTCTAACTAAAAGGTGTCTATCAAGTCAATAAACACTAGTTAGTCTGCCTAAAAGGTGTCTATCAAGTCGGTGGCTATTCAAAAGCTCAAATGAACTCAGGTTTACGCTTGCATAGACAAAAGCCATAAAGGTACACCAAGCAACCAGGCTGAAACAAGAATACCAATGCCCATCAAATGAATTATCCGAACAATAAAGGCAATCATTTTGGTTCCACTTGATTAAGTTTACAGAGCGTTACACCCTTAGCTGAATCTTTGACTACGGACGCAGTATGTGTGAAGGCTATCGTTTGATGGTCCAATGTGTTTAAGTTGTACTTGAACAGAAATTGGAGTTCCTTATCTTCCACTAGCTTTACAAAATCATTCAATAACGCCAGTGATGATTGATGGTCTTTGCATAACGAAAGCGAATCTGACCAATCATTTAATACCGGTGTTCCTTGCGCATTGACAATCAATGTGAACTTATTTCCGTTATCACTGGTGATGGTCTTCTTTTTATAAGTAAGGTCAATTGCATTGGGTTTCGAAGTCGGTTCAGATAAAGGCTTTTCTATCTGAGAGAAGTTATATTGTAGAGTTTTAGGTTTAACGATACTTTCAACCGATGACTCGGTTTTGCCTTGATAAGTAGCCAGAATGCCATGAGAACCATCAGGTAGATCAACATCAATTGATTTTCCGTGCCCCACTAGCTTACCATTGATGTACCATTCGGCTTCAACATTAGAATTCAGTTTTATTGGGATAGATTCAAATCCAAATAGTTTATTGAGCTGAAAGTAGATTTCTTTGTTAAACAAGGGTTGAGCGCTGTAAGTAACCTCGTAGCTAAGCTTTCCATACATATCTAAAACCGCGCTTTTCACTTCATAGTGTTCAAATGTGCTATTTGAGCCTAAAAACATGTGATCATTAATGATTTGCTCTTTGATGTACGGTTTGCTGCTTGATAAACAACTGGGTATCGACTGGCTTTTAAGACAATCACGAGTGCCTTGAAACGTACCAGAAACTGTGCTTTTTTCAATGTCTGATTGAATTCGATTTACGACAGATGTTAACAGTGTTCTCTTATCTGCATCATACTTCTTACGTTCATTTTCTAGAGCCGTAAACTTTTCTTTCAGTTTTCTGTATTCGGTATCTAGATTATCAAATTCATCGAGCGATTGAGAAAGGTGATTTTTCTTGTTGATGGTTTCTCTTAATTCGTCTAATACGCTTTGAGCATCTCCTGACAGTTCAATCGTGAGAATTTTGTTTTGCAAGTATGTCTCTATTTGACGTAGGTCTTCACTAGTATTGGTATATTCCCACACTCTAGAGGTATGTAGAGATAAGTCACTATTTAATAGCTTGATCTTTTCATGATACGCATGCTTTTTTTCTACGAGACTCAGTTGTGCCTTCTCCGATTCTGTCAAAAGCTCAATGTCTGAGGCATGTGCTGGCAACACAATCGAACTTAATAATGAGAAAGTAAGTGTGGTTTTTGTAATTTTCATCAGTTTCATTGATGACTTCCTACTGTTTTATTGTGCTTATTTTTATTCATTTTAGTTTAATAGAGTATCCAAATATGGAGGTTGCTCAAGTGTTGTTGGGTTAAAGATTCTTAGTTTACTTATCGCTAAATAATACTTGATAGAGACTTTCATGCCAATATGTTAATGAGAAAAACATTTGCCCCAACAAGACAAAGGGCGTGCGATAAGAATATTCCTATTTTTCTTTTTTTGTTTTTTTGTTTCTGAATTTAAGAATTGTCTTATAATTTTTTTTTAAGAAAAATACGATTATCTAACTGCTTTGAAAAGTTCGACTTTGATAAGTATGGCTCAATATCAATATGCCATTTCATTTATTAATTTTAAAAGAGTTAATTGTTAGTCTAACTAATATCAAAATCTAGGAAGAAAAGATGAACTTAAGAAAAACAGCATTACTAGCAACTATCGTTGCAGCGGGCATGGGTACAGCAAGTATTGTAAATGCAGCTACAGCAACTGCCGTATGGACTGGTATAGTGCCTTCAAATACCCCAGATGACGAGCTGGTTATTACAGGCCAAGGCGGTAGTACTGGCGATTTGAGTGGCATGATTATTGCGAATGCGGATGGTACGTTTGAGTCTGATCCTGTAGTTATGGAAGCACGTGCTAACGACGCAGCGACTCCAGGAGCGCCAGCTATTCCTGGAGATTTGGTTGACGCTCAGTGGACCGTTAATGATGTTGCTGTTCGATACGATAACAAGATTCTTTCTGATGCTGTAACTGTAGTTCGTATTAATGGTACAGACGTTGAAATGGGTGGTGATGCCGGTACTGCACAAGTGATTTCTGCACAGATCCTACAAACCAAGTCTCTAGAACTAGCAGACATTGAAAACGCCGATATTCGTGCTTCGTTGACAATGATGGCAACGAAAATCTAAGCCAAATACTGATTAATTTTTGCCGAGCTCAATCGGATTTCCGTTGGCTCGGCATTTTGAGATAGGTGACAAAAACGTGCGTTTTCTTTACTTGAAACTAATTCTTTTTTGCCCCGCGCTGTCAGTATCTGCTTTTGAGATGGAAACTCTAAGAGTTTCTACTGTTATTGATATTAACGAACTTTACACTGAGTCTATTGAAAGTGCTCAGTTCCATCCGAGTAATCTTGTTTTAGAAGCAGAAACGGATGGCTCTCGTTTTAAGACTTCTTCGTCACTGTTGCGAATTCAAACAACAATCCCGATGTATGTTTCTGGTATCTCATATTCTTTAACGTTAAACAAGAATAAGACTTTGTGTGAAGACGAGGCCGGTAATCCACCTGTTGAGCAGCCCGGTTTTACATCGGTTAGTGTTGATGACGATGTAATGTTAGTCGGAGCTTCTAAGTCTTTTAGCGACTTTAATGGTGATGATGGGTTGTATAAAATATCCGAGCATAATGTCGAATTCCAATTTAAAAAGTTTGCTGACATAAACACTAGTGAAGAGCCTGAAAAGTGTAATGGAGAAATTGAGTTTAGTGTTGGAGTTGATATTTAATGAAGGGTAACAAGCAAATGTTATGGATTTGCTTCGCTTTATCTTTTTCTGGTAACGCGTCTGCAAATATCTATCCAGAAGGTTTTGAAGAGTTCTTTTCTTTTATTGAAAAAAGAGTCAAACTCCGAAACCTCGATGGTACGTATACTCATGTAGTGCCGTTAGAGGTTAAGTTTGATGAAGTAAAGCTGGATCCTAATAATACGGCAGCTGTTCAACAGGTTAAGCAGTATTTATTGGACAATTCGGTCTCTGAAAATAATGTTTCTATCATTTTGAGTTCTCTATTGGAAGGGGTTAGTGAGGAAGGTCTTTGCGCTGGAAATAAAAAAACTTGTAGTTTACAGCCAACTCACTTTCAGTGGGTACAAAACTTTAATGAAAACGAGCTTTACCTTTTCGTTGCACCAAGTGTTCTTGACTACTCTTACTATAGTGAAGATAGAAGCTATCACAATCCTTTGAGTATTGATAATGGCCTAATAAACTCGTTTGATTTATATGCTAATAGATATTCTAATCAAGATGCCTCTATTTCTTTTAATAACGTATCGACGTTAGGTTTGCCCTATGGTTATCTAAAAGCCGACTTTAGCTTAGCAAATAACGGCAACTCGGAACTTTTCGATGCATCTTATCATGCTGATATAGAATCTTTTGCGTTTAAAGCGGGTACTTTTCAGTACGCGCCGAATGTTAATTCTACCGGGTTTTTAAATTCAGGTTATCGCTTTCCTCATCATGGTGTTTATTTTGGTAGCTCTAAAAACTTATTAGTGGGAGGAGAGCGAAGTGATAAGTCAATAAGCTTTTATGCACCAAGAAGTGGTAATGTAGAAGTTTATAGAGATGGGCGTCTAATCTATCAACGAAGTATTAAAGAAGGTCATAACACGCTCAGTTATCAAGATTTACCTTCAGGCCGTTATGAGATTACTGTCCATGTTGTGAACAATGGTGAGGTTGTTGATCGTCAAACTTACCAAATTTATAACACGAGTAATGACTCGTTGAAGGCTGGTGATATAGATTATTTAATTTCTAGTGGCGTGTTTTCTGGAAGTTATTACGACTACGATGACCAAAATGAGATGGAAGGCGAAGCTTTTGGTAAAGGTTTGCTATCTTATCGTCCTTTTGACCCTCTGCTCTTAGGGGTTAGCGGTCTACTTAGTAATGAAGCGTCGATGTTATCATCTGGTGCTAGCTTGTATTGGCTTCAGACCGGGTTGAGTAGTGAGCTCACTTATAGCGTATTTGATGATGCTGATTACCTGAGCGCAAACCTAGGCTTGGGGAGCGTCAACATTGCATATGAAAAGCTAAATAATGAAGAACACAACCCTTTGGCAAGCTTCTTGTTTGGATATGATAATTTTGAACGTTTATCACTCAATGGCTCTTATAATCTTGGTCGCGGGCGTTCGTTGTATGCGACATACACCTATGTCGATATGGAAAGCCTAGGAAATGGCGATTATTATATCGAACCGTATGATTATAGTACGGTTACTCTCGGTTTTTCCTCTCCTAGTATTATATCCTCGCTGCTGAATATTTATGCCGACTACAATGATTTAAGCGATGAAGTCTCAATGAATATTACTTGGTTAGTACCGCTTTCAGAAGAAGTGGAAGTCATCACGGGCATAAACCGTAGTCAAGGGGAGTTGACGCAGTTTTCAAACACGATCAGAAAAGAAAATCTTTGGAATATTGAAAATGTCGATAACTACATTGAGCTAGGCAACAGGTATGACCGTAAAGCAAATGAAAATTATCAGACAGCATCTCTAAACTTTAATGGTGACAACGACTTTGGTCGAATGAATATGCGCCTGTTTGCGTCGACCAATAGCTATTCTGGTTCTGGTGTTTCTCTAGGCTTGTCGAGTACTCAAGTCGTGACAGGAGAGGATGTGTATTTAACGAACAAAAGGGCTAATTCTTACGCAGTTATTGACGTTGACCACTTGAGAAATAACGAAGAGGATGTCGATACTAAGGGTTATGTTTCAGTTGAAATGGACGATAGGCAGAGTAGTAGGTTTGTGGCAACCCAAGATGAAACACTTATTCCTTTGACTGATTACAAGAGATATCAAACTAACTTCGATGCTGAAAGTGTTGAGTTACACAATAGTGGTGATGCTCAACTGAATACATTCTCTCACCCAGGAACTGTTGCCGTTTTAAATCCCCAAGTCAGTAAGGTTGTGTCATTTGTTAGTGCGTTTAATGATCTAAATGAACGTGCTGTTGAAGATGTTTCTTGTGAAGGTGATGGTTGCCTTAGTGTTTCTGAAATGACAGATGGCGTTTTTAAAGTCACCGTTCTTGAAGGGCTAGCGTTTGAGCTTACGTCTCAAGAAAACACGTGTTTGTTACCATATGAACTTAGTTCTTCTAATCAAATGAATTTTGGGAACAACTACTGCTTGCCGCTAGACGAGGAGGGGGCTACTCATTTGGTTACCTCTGAAGGTAAGGATTTGAAAATATACTTTTTAGGTGCCTTTAGTCCTACCCAAGATTTTCTGAATACAGTCGATGAACTTGAAGAACTCGGCTTTGAAGTTATCACTAAACCTGTTGGCGAGTTGAGTGCTGTATATATCTCAAATCAACCTGAAAAGTTTGATGAACTATTTTCAAATAGTAGGGAAGTAATAGATTCAGTTAAGGCTTTAGCGGCAACCCGCTATAAACTTGACTCTATAGCTTATACAGGAAACTAAAACCAAGGTGACGAATATGAAACCACTAGTGAAATTATCAGCCCTTAGCGCTCTAATGTTTATCGCGAAAAGTCATGCTTTTAATGTTGATAAAATGTTTGTTATTTCGGATGACAAAGGTAATGGTATTATTACGTTAACGAATAACCAAGAACGACCACTATTTATTAACTCTAATATTGAGGAAATAGATATTGATGGTACTGAAATTGTAAAGAAAACGTATACTAGAGAGAATGTAGATAGCTGGAAAATCTCGTTAACTAACTCTAAGTTTGTCCTTAATCCAGGAGAATCAAAAGATATTGGTATACGCAGTCTATGTCATAATACTAGTTGCGATACAACCCAGGATTTAACATTTCTTATTCCATTTGCTCCTAGCACCTATACTGAGGGTGGCTATCAAACTAGTGGTATAGAGGTTAATTATGGTTATTCTCCCGTTTTTGTTATTCCAACCAGTTCACCAAAGGTTGATTATGAAATAGAGAACCGAGGGTCCCAATTATGGGTAGATAATAATAGTAATACTCTAATTAATGTCTATGTCGATGCCTGTTCTGAAAGTAACGATAAATTTTGTAAACAGAGATATACATTAGTTGCCAATAGAGAGAAAGTCTTCGAGCTACCTAAAACGATGCAAGCTTCTAAGTTGGCGGTAACCGTAAGTACACATGACCGAGAATCCCAACGTCGTTTTGTCCTTGATAGAGAGCTTTAATCATGGGTAGACAAAATTACGCTTGGCTTCTTGGCGCAATAGGTCTGTTGTCTGGCAATTTGCACGCTGCAATTGATGTAAAAGGCGAGCTTGTAGGAAACTCATTCCGGTGGGATAACGTCACGCCTTCTGGCTCTGAGTTAGTTCCAAATTGGCAAACTCCACCATCGCTTAGGCCTACTCAACGCTGGGTGCCTGCCACTTTTAATGGCCCTCAGCCTAGCGTGTTGACATTACGAAGCACTAACGGGACAAGCGGAAATATTCCAATTTCAATTAGCGGAGTTGAATATAATACTACGGGCATCCCTTACACTGTTTCACCATCATCCATAGGGACAGGGTGTTCTATGGATAAAGTTAACCCGCCAGTGATCACCGTTCAAGGGCAAAATTGCGTGTCGGGGCAACAGCTTGAAACCTCGGTTCCTACAAGTCCATTTGTCTTCTTTCGTCCGGTGTTTAACATCCAACCGAATGACATTATTGATGCGCTTAAAGGGGAGCAAGCAGGATACTATACCGGAACTATACCTTTGAACTTTGTTTATAAGTTCTATGAAAGAGGAGTTCTCACGCAGCGTCTTGTAAATGATGTGCTTATAGTCAGCATTGATTACAGCCCGGCTATGATTGAAAATGTTGTTGTTCACGGTGACGGTAATATGGAGCCCCAATACGACAAAAAGGCCTATAGGATATCTGGCGAAACCCAATTTGATATCGATGTAACGGGTAGTTTCGTGAACGGCCTACGACTGAAAATGCCCTCGGATAAGTATGAGTTAGTAAACAGCACCGACTCCGCGATGACTATTCCTTATCAGATAACTTGCTCTAATTGTAATGTGATGGAGTTAGTTGATGAGCAGGGTAACTTAATAGTAGAAAACTCGACCATCGGCGAAGGTTCTGGTCCGACTAATTATTTAGAATTTTCTCTTAGCTTCAAGTACGATGTGGACGGAACTCAGCTCTCGTCTGGTACTTATAATGACGCTGTAACCATTTTAATAGAGCCTGGGATATAACATGAAAACAATCTTTTTATTGGGAGCAAGTGTTGCCATTAGCGGTAGCGTTTTTGCTGAAAACTCTTCCAAATGGAGTGCTACGGCCTCTCTGGGTGCTAGTTCTGTTTCTGAAGACTTAGCTGCAAATGAGTCTATGAGCTATCAGTTATTGCTCGGTTATCATTTTGCTCGACATATGGAGATTGAAGCGGGTTACGCTGATTATTTGGTGTTTAACGACGACTTTGATTACCGACCTGGCTTATTAAATATAAAAGCAAGCGCACCATTAAGTGATGTCGCTGGCTTTTACTTTGGTGCAGGCCTTGCTTACCAAGGCTCTCCTTCTCCTCTTGCTAAAGCAGGAATTGTCTATCAAGTAAGTGATAATTGGCATTTGGATGTAGGTTATCAACGAGTATTTGATGTAGAAGAGCTTGGGAATGATGACTTACATACATTTTTAATCGGTGGAGCATATAACTTTGGTGGCGGAACGACGTCTTTTGACGAGAAATTAGATACTCAACCAAGGCCTAGTGCTCAAGAGGAAATGGAGGATATAGAATACGTTAATGATTCGACTCCTAGCCTTGAACCAATACCAGCAGTTGAATGCCAAGAAACTACCGAAGAACATATCGTGAAAGAAGGTGAATATTTAATTGGTATTGCAGCTAAATATAACATGAAACTGCCTGATTTATTAGAGTTAAATAGTAAAGACTTTGGTGAGGGGCGTAACTTAGATCTAATATATCCAAAAGAAGTTCTTATAATTAAGAGTGTAAGTTGTAGTCAATAATTATAATTAGCATGCTAATAACCATTAGCATGCTAATTGAAAAGATACTAATGGGGTTTTATTATGCCCTGTTGGGTTTTATAAGCTTTAAAATTAATGGCGGGGGATAAAAATCAAGCTATTTTTCGTAAGGTTGATAAAAAGATCTCTATCTTGGTGATTTACGAAAGATGTCTACATAAGTGGCCGTTAAAGTTGTCGGCCATTCGCGAACTTAATCATAGTTTTAGTTTCGAGAAATACATCAAAAGAATCAGTTTCTAATTCTTTTGATAGATTACTTCCTTAAGTTTATAAGCACTGAAGCTCTCTGTAATTATGTTACAGGTAAACTATTATTTGCATAAAGTCATTTTTATTCTGATATTATTTTTATCTATATAACATTATCAGTTAGTAATATCACATTTCATTTTATATTTTCCAAATTTATCAATTGTTTTAATTTTTAAGATTACTCTCATTTTTATTTTCCTGCTGTTGTGACAAGATGTTTTCTGCCAAATGAAATTATTTGGTGTTTAACGGGAAGTTTCTTTTAAAGTAACTTATTTTAATAGTTAAACATATAAGAGACGTGGTTTATGACGGACTTTTGTATGTGTGAACAGGAACATTAGAAATGAAACACTTTATATTTACCTCTATTTTGATGCTCTCTACTGGTGCTATTGCACAAGGCTTTTACACTGACTCTGCGCAACCAAAGCCAGGTTTTTCGGGGCCAGTTGAAGGTATATCTACCGCTGAGCAAGTCCTCAATGCGGGTATGTTTAGTGACGATATGCCGGTTACCCTAACTGGAAATATCACATCTTCACTGGGGGGAGAAATGTATGTATTTGAAGATTCTTCAGGCAAAGTTACAGTCGAAATTGACCATGATAAATGGCTTGGTCAATCTGCTACACCTGACACCAAGGTTCAGCTCATCGGAGAGATAGATAAAAACATTTCTGGTGTAAAAGTCGATGTTGATGCGTTGAAAGTGCTATAACCAATCTTATCTTTGTTTTGGAATTACAATAAGCTAAATCATTAGTTTCTAATTATGGGCAATGCAGTTCTTAGCCAGCATTGCCCTTGTTATATTGTATCGACCATAACAATTTAAAAGGCATTGACGTGATATCGTCAATTAAACAGAGAACAAAGTACTAGCTAACAACAAAAAAACCTCACAGCGGCTAAGCTGTGAGGGGGGTAAGTCACTATAAAACTATTTTATTATAGTGGTTTCAGGTGAAATGTAGACGTAAATAAATGCAAGTTAAGATTAAAATATTTAAATTGCTGGTTAGATAGGAATTATCTTAAAAATGCAATAAATTTGTTCATTTAATCTATACTAGGGAATTGTCTGAGATGCGCTCAAACTCGCCAGCCGTAACCTGGCGAAAGTCATAAAAGCTTCCTCATTGCATAACCTTTTATTAAATTAGGTCACAAAGCTAAACTGTCAGGCAAACATCGGCTTTGGTGCCGAAATTGAATGAACTAAATTAGCATCTCATGATTAGATCAGGGGCATTCACTCAGTGACTTTGATTTCATGCCAAAGCCTCACTACAGAACCACTAACTAGCGCGAGTAAATAACTCCTTAGTCCCCCGAGGTTCAATCACGTTTTGGATTGACGAAGAAGCGATAACTGAGTTGGAACAATCTAAACATGGTAGGCCAAGATTGTTTATTGATCTCGCAATCACGACTGCTCTCATGGGAACGCACATTTTTCATTACCTTTATGTGTGTAGTGGTCAACTAAAAGGCTTTATCGACTTGCTTTTAGATTGGCGAACGTCCCATTGATTTTTCCCCACTATACTTGCATCAGTCGCCGAGCTAAGGATATAGAGGCTAGTTTCAAAGCCTCATTACGAGGTGCTATCCAACACCTAGCTATTGATGCCATTAGGCTTATACGGCGATGGCGAATCGAAAGTGTAAAATCAAGAACAGATGGTAAGCGTCGAGTCTGGCGCAAACTCCATCTTGCTGTTTATACTGACAGTCATGAAAGTATGGTTATCACAGACGTTCGTTGTCGGAGACGCTAGTATCGCGTAAAACAATTACTATGCTCTTCATTAACGCTCTGAAATAACAGCGCCTGCGTATTTTCATCCAAGCAGCTCACTCAATAACCAGATCTCCTTCATGTTAAAACGTAAGTATAGGTCAGGGGAAGCTCGGCATAGTGAAAGTGATGTGCTGCCATCCCTCAGTCTGGGAGTGTATGCTGTTATTGGCACATTCGCCTTTCTGTGGATTTGAGGTCACAACCGCTGCGAGCCCGAGACTCAAAGCTTTGCTTTCACCCGAAGGTCGATCGGTCGGTTACGGCGTCACATCTAAAGCGCTTGTGCAATCAACCTTTCATCCCTTAGCAGAGTCTGACTGTTAGTGAAAACGCCGCATTACTCTCCAGGTTAGGGGGCAGCCTCTCCATAGTGCTCGCGAGATTACTTCAACAAAACACACTGCCACTGTCTTCTATTTCCCACCTATCCAAAAAGCTCGCGTTTATCACAAAACTGAATAAGACAATTCCTAGTGACTTTGCTCTAGCCGGCTTCTAGGCTGTCACTTCCTGTCTTTTGGCTCTGTATGAGGAATAAAATGAGCATAAAACGTAATGTCCCGGCACTGGTCGTCTTGACTAGCTTGCTCGCCGCCTGTGGGGGCGAAGAGCAGACGTCTGAAACGAATTTTCCCACGCCTGAGCAACCCGCAGTTTTAAGCTTAAAAGATGCCAACTTAGTGTATACGCCTTCGGCTGAACATCACGAAGTGAATCTAAGCCAATATGTGAC
>NZ_JAWOUT010000026.1:0-37224 GCF_033339515.1 Vibrio sp. 2130-1 | reverse complement strand
GGATTTTGCTGACTCAACATGGTGACACTTTGGGTCATTTCATCTATTTCTTCGCTAAGGCTGACAAAGTCACAGTATAAAGTTTGCAGTAAGTTCCTCATTACTGGGGAAAGATCATTCTCTGCATCTTCAAGAGCTATCGGTAAATGACTTCGCAAAGCTTTAATAGACAAAGGGAAAACCACTCCGTATTCAGCGGCGAGTCCTCTGATCTGGTTCGACAAGGCAGTTCTGTTCTCCACTAAGCGTTTACGGACACTGCGTATTGCTTTGAGGTCTTGTTGTTCAACAGACTTAACAGGAACAAAATGAATATCAGGCCTAGAAAATGCTTCGCAAATTGCTCTCGCATCATTAGCATCGTTCTTTTGTCGCCCAACAAATGGCTTTACGTGCTGAGCTGGGATAAGAGCTACGCTATGTCCCAGCTCTTGAAATATTCTGCCCCAATGATGCGAAGTTGCGCATGATTCCATCGCAATAGACGTTTTCTCTGGTAATTGACGGACTGTATCAAGAAGCTTGTCACGCTTTACCTTTCGGTTTGACAAGATTTGTCCATCAGAACTCAACACGCATACTTGAAAGAGGTTTTTGGCTATATCGATACCGACAACTTTAATAGACATGATGATTACTCCTGCTCTTACTGGTTGCACCATTAGTTTGGTACAACGGTGCTAGAAGGGAGGTGCGTCCATCACATCAAAGCCATATCGATGCCGAAAATTCTAATAGGCATGTTCGTTAGTTCTATTCGCATTAATTATACCATTAGTTTAGTAAAGCCATGTTAGAAGGGGGCATTTCGAACACGTTAAAGCCAGCCCGTAAGCTTTCTGGTTTTGAAAATAAACAATTAATACTTTGTATGGATGGGGGGAGGGCATAATCTGAGTGGTTCAATCAAGAGCGTATTGTTATCCATCTTACAATCACACAAAGAAATTAAGAATTTTCTGATTAAAAAAATTAGGAATTTCAATATATTTAATGAAATGATATGCAAATTGAACTTTTAAATTATTCTTGTTTTATTGGTATAGTATGTGGCCAAATTTTCTAAAATCTTTAAATGGATTTTTGCCAGTGACAAGAATAATTGTTGGGTATTTTAAAGAATAAATAAAGGTGTTTTAATGTGTCAGCATAATTTTTATTATCAAAAGCGGAAAAGAACTTTTTTTCAAAAGTTATTCGGTGTCAAAGAGGTTTATGTTTGTACTAATTGTGGTTTTTTACTAAAAGTAAGATGAACTTTATATTAATTTCTAGGTATGATTAATGAACGATGACAGTTACAAGATAAACATACTATTGGAGCCGTATTGGGCAGAGGTTAATGTTAAAATAAAAAAGGCACGATACCTAAGTGAACTTATAAAAAGAAAGCATCGGGTAATCCGGATTACTAACGGTTTGTCATTCAAGGTTGACGGTGGTCACCTATCTGAACATCGATATAATAGAATAAACATACGTAATTAACTCTATAAGTTGATTTTTATTAGATGTCTCTATAATTTAAATTGTTAACTTTGGACTGTTTAAAAATCATTTAATATATTATGGGTTTAAATTTACTTCCTGTTTTTATAATAGAGCTCTCTAAAGATAGAAGGGTTTTATTAATTCAATATGCATCTGAAGACTCGAAAAGGTCCAGTTCCGACGTCTTTGGTGAGTGGAAAGTTTATCTAGAGGAAAAGACGTAATAAATGCTTAAATAAATCTTTTTAGGTGTAATTCTATCCTCTTAGATGAAAGTTTAGTTAAAGTTGATTGTTGTAGCTTGTTGATCTTTATATTAAGCTCTACCTACTTCTCTTGCAGTACTACTTTTTATGAGACTGATAAAACATGTATACGACGATCTCTAAGTTTCTCTTACTGATGTTCTTATTTTTTCAAGCCGGTATCTCTTTCGCGACTCCAGACTTGAATAAAGAGAAAAGACCATTGTTTGAGTTGAATTCTGAGGAAAAGCGATGGATCGAGTTGAACCCAATAGTCACGTACGCTTTTCCAAGTAGCTGGCCTGTAGACTTTACTCAGAATAATGAACATGTTGGTTTGTCGAGAGACTACCTTGATGTGATATCTGAACTTACTGGTATCACATTTATTGCAATTTCTTCAGATAATACTGATTCTCAACAGGTTGATTTAATCTCAGCTGCTTCTCACAGATTAACTGAAACTGACGATAGATGGTTGTTAACAGTTCCATACATAAATGTTACTTCAGCGATAGTTTCACAACGCAATACACCCACAATTTATTCTATTCAGCAACTGTACGGCCATAAAGTTGGGATTCTAGAAAACAGCTTTTATGAGAGATTGATATCTGAACGTCATCCGAAAATAACATTAGTTAGATATGAAAATGCTTTGAAAGCAATAGAAGCTGTCAATAAAAGAGAAGTGTATGCTGCTATTGGAACAGAGCTTACTATGCGCCCTCTGTTACAGAGATACTTTCCGTCTGAACTTTCTATAACAGGCGCCCTAGAAAGTTCATCTTCTGGAATTAGTATGGCAGTTATTAGTTCAAAACCTAAATTGCTCTCGATCATCAATAAGTCTCTACAGTCTCTAACTGCTGAGCAAACACAAGGTATTTTTGAACGTTGGGGGTACTCGCTTAAACTTGGTGTTCCTCCAGTTTCTTCCATTCTTTATTATTACAAAGATGAATTTATTGTTTTTGGTATTTTTACATTAATATTACTTGTTGCATTTTATCAAGTGTGGATAAGTAGAAGGCGTGCTCGAGCTAGTGAGCGTGATAAGGCCCGTTTTTTAGCTGTCATGAGTCATGAAATACGAACGCCTCTAAATGCACTTATGGCTTCATTAGAGTTATTGAAAAAATCTAAAAGTCAAAAGGAAGAGACAGACTATTTAAATTTAGCATGTAATTCAGCACATAATTTAATGGATTTGTTAAATGATATATTAGATTATTCTCGTTTAGATTCAAAACAAATGATTATCCATAAGGAGCTTGTGGAGTTTAAACCTTTGTTGCACTCCATCTATGAAACTCATAGGGCTTCTGCTGTTAATAAAGGGTTAGCTCTTTCAATTGAAGATAGTGGAATATCGGATGGGTTCTGTACAGTTATAGATTCGCAACGCACAAGGCAAATTCTACACAATTTGGTATCAAACGCTATTAAATTTTCAGAGTCAGGTGAAGTTAAGATTATTGCAGAGGTTCAATTACAGCCTCATTTGAACTCTAAACTTATGGTACATGTTATAGATGAAGGCATTGGAATCGATAAGGAGGCTCAAGCAAGGCTATTCAAAGCATGGCAACAAGTCGGTCGATTAGGTAATAATCGGCAAGGGGGTAGCGGCTTAGGATTGTACATATCCAGTCAGTTTGCTCAGTTGATGGGAGGAGAGTTGTCTATAAGGAGCGAGATAGGGGAAGGAACTTGTGTATCTTTGTCATTACCTCTAGAAGTTAAAAGCTTTTCAAATGACTTTCCATCTAAGGCTTATCCAAAACAAGTAACCTTCAATGAAGAAACATCGGTTCTCATTGTAGAAGATCACCCAATTAATCAAAGATTGATGCGTGAACAGCTACAGAGCTTGGGGTGCCATGTTGAGACTGCAGACTGCGGTGAGGACGCTATTAAGCTTATTGAAGATGAAAACTACTACAGTGTGATATTACTTGATTGCCATTTACCTGGTTGTTCGGGATATGACGTCTCTCGCTTTATTCGTAAACACGAAGAGCGCTATGATCTCGTTCGTACACCTATTATCGCCATCTCAGCAATGAGTGAAAAAGAGCATATTGCAAGGTGCTATGAATCAGGAATGGATGATTTACTTTGTAAACCTATTCAAACAGAAAGTCTAATTACAATATTGAACAAGTGGAGCTTTGATAATATAGAACAAAGCACTACTAAAAATTTGGAAGTATATAATCTCTCCGACAATGAACGTATTCATCTAAGAGCTGATTTGAAATCATTAGAGATAGCGTTCAAAAATGGAGATGTTAAACATCAACTCTACTATGCGCACAGAATACATGGTGTTGCACTTATGCTTGAAATGGGGGAGCTAACTAAACTTACTTCACAACTGGAGAATAAACTAAGAAATGGTTCCTTTTTCTCTTCTGAATCTGGTCAGGCAATTTGCGCTGAACTAAAAAGGCACATAAATAGTAATTAAGAATTTTCCTATTAATTTTTGGCTGATAGCTTACTAAGCTGATGCGATTGACCGAAAACAATGATCAGTTAGAGAGTAGGAGGCCTTAGGTGATAAGGAAAAACATAAAAAACACACTAGCAATAATGATAACTTTACCGTCTACATTATTTTTTGTACCTCTTGATTCGCAAGCCCAAAACAAAGCCGCCTATGAAGTTAATCTAACAAATCGAGCTGAAGATATAGTAGGTTCATTTAGATACGAAAGTTCTGGAGAAGGGGGAGCTACTCCTGCTCCTAAGTACAGCATAGACAAACCTAAGCATAGTTACTTTACAGTCGATTCTTTTGATGTCTACAGCAGTTTAAGCGGCATGAGGCGAGTACACGCTTTAGTCAGAAACGAATCAGGGAGTGGTGTATTTCTAAAACCAGAGCATGTAAAGGCCTATTTAGGAGATGGGACTTATGTTAGCCCTACAAAAGTTTATCAAGATGGCCCCTTCTATCAAGGAGAGACTAAGTTAGTTACTATGGACTTTGGGAAGCAACAGTTCCCTATTATGGGGTTGTTGACAAGGTCGTATTGAACTGAAACTTCAGAATGAACTAAATTATGAGTAAGTTTCTAATTTTCTGGTTTTAATCTTAAAGACTGCCTTCATTTTTTAAAAAAAGCTTGTGAAGTTCACTATCACAGTTCACGCCTAGTTTTTTCATAGCATTTACTTTCTGAGTGCTTATGGTTTTTATACTTCTAGAAAATTTGCTAGCTATTTCAGAAACACTCATTCCAGAAATTAGGCATCGTATTACCTCTCTTTCTCTTGTCGTTAGCTTAATTTTAGAGACAATATCTTGTATGCTATCTTCATTGTAGGAAGATGAAGAAATGGAGGTTTTGCTTGCAATACCTTTTTGTAGTGCTAGTTGATCTGCTATATCTGATTCTAGGTAAATTTTGCCTTTACTTACAGTTTTAATTGCTTTGATTAGGTCCCCTAAGCTTTGTTGTTTACCCACGAAGCCTTTAGCACCTGCCTGAAGTGTTATACCTACCGTCCCGATATTAAAATGTGATGACATAACGATGATACTAATACTTGGGTATTTTCTTTTTATCGTTCTAATTAGGTTTACACCATCGTTTTCATTTGGCATTAACTCGTAGTCTGTCACCAAAACATCAGGTAATGGACGTTTATGCTGTAGAGTCAGCAGCAAATCGCTACTTTTAGTATGTACGGATAATATGTTAAATTGGTCTTCCTTTGACAAGAATGAGTTAATGCTCTGCAGTACGAGTTCGTGGTCATCAAGCAGTATAATATTTATGTTTTTGTAAGTTGAATTTTTCATTACAGCCTTTGGGAACGTATCGAATCGGTTATCGACACAACCATATAATGTAAAGTAACTATTGTCTATACCGTGCTCACAACTACTGCTCTGTCAGTTGTATAGCGCCCCCAGCTAAAGTGGAGGGCGGAAAGCGGTCAGTTTGAAAAATATTTTCAATTTGTTAAAACGCCTTTTAGTCTTGTAAATGCAAGAGCCAAAAAGTTGAAAGGGTTCGTAATAGGGGATAAAAGAGCTGAGCACTCATGCGCTGGAACTGTAAATGTACCCCTGTTAACGCCAGTTAATATCCGCATGTTTTGGAAACTCCGTCCCAAATGAGCGTTTCAGGCTTTATGGGGTATTGAGAAGATAAAGTAACTGTGATTTGGGAGTTTGAAATCTGAATATCGGAGTCGAGAGTTTTTGTGCCGAGGGGGCCTATGTAGATACCGTCGATAAGAATATGGCTAATATAACAAATCACATAAAATAAGAGATAAGGCTGTAAGTCCCATACAAAATATCAGGCAGTGATCCGCCAGCTAAGGCGTTGCTGGCAGGAAGGCGTTATAGGAGCATATGAAAAACCTCCGGCGATGCGGAGAGTGTTTGTAGTGCCGTCGAAGTTTTGTTTTATAAAGATGCGCTCTACATTAGTAGTACCAAATACTACAATTCGGACAACATATCTAATCTACTATCAGTTCATATATTTGCCTTCGACTATTGGCCGTAAGACGGGCGTACTGCGCCGGGCGTATCTTTATCAACCCCAAAGATGATTGAACTAACCTTTGTCATGTGGTTTCCAATCAGTGACATTGTAACAAGTTTTAGCCATTCAACTAAGCCACTTAGCCTAGTCATAGCCGATAAGATGACAAGTTACTAAACTAGTTCAATCGTATTATGCTGGAGAACAACCTTTGACAACCCAAGTAACCAATATCACTTTAGTTGTTTATTTTCCCTTTGTTAGCTTATCTAAATAGCCCATTGCGAATGCCGAAAGCACAAATGTAATATGAATCAATAAGTACCATTGGATCTTATCGTTAGGGATACTTTCAGCGTTCATAAACACTTTTAGTAGATGGATCGAAGAAATTGCAACAATCGATGCGGCTACTTTGTTTTTCAAAGAACCTGTATCTAATGTTCCTAACCACCCTAGCTTATCGCTGTTTTCGTCAATATCTAGCTTCGATATGAAGTTTTCATAGCCTGAAAACATCACCATAACAATGAGGCCCCCGACTAATGCAATATCTATCAGTGTTAAAGTGGTTAAAATGACATTGTTCCCCGATATGTCAAGTATTTGGGGAATCATTGTCAGAGTAATTTGAAAAAATTTAACACTGAGAGCTAGGAGGACTAGGCTAAGCCCAAGATACACAGGAGCCATGAGCCAACGAGAGGAGTAGAGTATTTTTTCTAGCAGTTTTTCCATATTCGAGTAGTTTTTTATATACTGTTAAACTTTAAACAAGCTTTGTAGTGCTTGTCTGTTTTAATTTTCATTTGATAATCTGAACGATTATATATCGTTCAACGCTAAGAATTTAGTACTAATTTATATTATAGTTTCCCTAATGCTAGTGATCTAATTCAATTTTATCTTAATTAGTGATATAAGTAAAAAATAATTATCGCATAGATTAATTAAATGGTTGGCAAACAACTAGTCTTTGTGGCCGAAATCGTATGAACTAAATCAGAACCTTACGATCAGTACGGCATTGTTTCCTAAACTAGGGAACTAAATCATTAACCTATGATCTGCTTATCAGTAACTTTCCCTCACTCAAAGGAGCCTTCCGGCTCCTTTGGTTTGTGTCCTCTTCATCCACCAATCAATACTGTTGGCAAGCCCATAACGATCGTGCCGCCGTGGGTGGTAAGATCGCCCATGCGTGCGGCGGGTTTGTTGTTGATCAGTACCGTGGCGCTGCCTTTGACTACGCTGTCTAGTGGGCCGACGCACATGCACATTTGACCCATGGTGGCCGCGGGTAGGTTGCCAATCAATACAGTGGTGGGGAGGGGTAATAACGGGCCACCGACGTGCGGGATGGGGACGGGCGCCGGGGTTTGCATTGGGCACATATGCATGTCGGTGGCACGGGCTGCGGGTAACATAAAAGCTCCTAGTTTTCGCCGTTTCCGCCAGCGGCGATGTTCAGGCCTATGTCGATAAAATCGCGGTAGCGCTGTTTGGCGTTTTCACTGTCAGGTAAGACGGCGCTGAGGTTGATACTGCCGGCCACTGCCTGCGCGTAAAGGTAAGGCGGAGGTGGCACTATGGGATCATCGGGTTTGATCATGCTGCCGCCACTCCAAAATGCCGATTGCGCGGCCCAGCCAGCGCCGGACTCCAGCCCGGCCAGATCGGCCATTTGTTCAGCGTGACGACGGCTGGTCTCGTCCGGGGCATGCACCCAAGCTTTCGCCGCGCGAACTGCATTGGCTTCGTGTTCATTCCAGTGACTGCGCGCAGCGGCGCAGCAGGCGGCCCACCATACGGCTTCCCTAACCGGCATGGCGTGGGCGAGAAATGTGACTGCGTCCGCAAACATTTCCTGCTCCATCGCGGCGTTAAGCAAATCTGTGGGAGAGCACTCATTGGCGGCCAATTGAATAAACTGCGTATTTGGCAAATAAAATTCAATGATGTCCCTGGCGTGTTGATATGGAATTTTGCGTAAAGTCATTAGTTTACCTTTGTTATCGCTCCCTGTATTTGCACCATGGCGCCGGCTTTAACCTGCGTCATAGCGCTGCCATTTACCGTCACGAGTGCGGCTTTTACATCGGCTTTTGCTTGTCCTTCGATGTTGACCATTGCCGCCTTCATTTCGGCTTTTGCTTGTCCATAAATCGCTACCTGCGGAGCGTCAATCTTGATGCCACTGGCACTAATCTCAATTTTGCTGGCCCCGACTTTGAACTCAATTTTGCTTTTCCCGATCAGCGATATCGTACTGCCGTCGACGGTGACCGACGATTTGGCCGATAACGCCATGTTGGCTGCTGCCGATAGGTTGAGATCTTTGCCGCTGTCTCCAGTCCAGTCTTCCTTACTTTTGACGGTGATGGTTTTGTCTCCCTCAACCTGAATGGCTTCTTTGGCATTCAGGGCCACCGTTTTGTCGACTCGTGTGCGTTTCGCTCCTTTGATCGTAGTCTGATTATCGTTGTTAACCTCTATCAACATATCTTTTTCCGCATGGAGAAAGATATGTTCGTTGTCTTTCTGATCCTCAAAGCGCAGTTCATTGCCTTGTTTACTGCTGCCTTTCGGGGTTGAGCGGGTTTTCAGGCCACTTTGAGTAGCTGCGCTATAAGGCACTTCGTTTTTGGTGTTGTAGAGCGAGCCCACAACCACCGGGCGATCGGGATCGCCGTCTATGTACTGCACCAATACTTCGTCGCCGATACGTGGAGTGAACTGAGCGCCAAACCCTTTGCTGGCCACCCCTTGTGATACAGGCAGCCAACATGAGCTGTTTTCGTCACGTTTGCCGTGTTTGTCCCAGTGGAACTGGACTTTGATTCGTCCGGCTTTATCGCGATAGATTTCTTCACCGCTGGGCCCGGTCACGGAGGCAGTATGGACACTATTCACTTTGGGCTTATCCTGAACCTGAGGGCTATAGGTGACTGAAACCGGAATGCAATGGAACTGGTTACGATACACCGGCGATGTGCCACCTTCGTCGGTGGAAACGTGATGAGTCAGTTGGGTAACAACGTACTCCTGATTCATCGAACTGAGCGGGTGTTGATGGAGACGGAAGGTAAAGCCACAGGCCAGCGCTGCAATACTGGAACTGGCTTTGGAGACCGATTTGACTGCATCCAGTGCGTCCATCTGGCGTTTGGCGGCATCGCGTGCTTCGTTTTTGTTGTTTAGCCCCAGACCAAACCAGTGTTGCGCCAGCGCCGGTGGGCAATTGTCAAACGCGCTTTTACGCTCGCCGCTTTCAAACACTTCTGCCAGTTCCTGAGTGTGGTCCGCCAACGACACTTTGGCGCTGCCAATGTGTGTAGCATAGCTCCAGTTACTGAGTGCTCGATGCGCAGCCTGGCAACCGTCCTGGTAGTACAGTTTGGGTTCAGGTATTGGTTCAAATCTTTGGTTAGAGTCGGCGATCATCACCGACGGCTTACCCGAGTCATGACGGACATGAAAATGCCAGCCCTCGCTGGCGAGTAGGCGTCGGACAAACTGCTGATCAGTTTCATCCAGTTGGACGCAATAGTCATGTTTTTTGCCACCGCCTGATACTGAAAAAGAAAAATAGTTTTTAAGGTTGCTTTCGCCAAGTAACGTATTCAGAATCTGTTTAGTTGTCATATTCTGGAAGATCTTTCGGTCACGTCGATAGGCCAGCAACGCCAGAGGATCGGCGGCTTCAATCTGATAGAAGTAGAGCTGCTTTTCCTGGCTGAAACCGGTGAATTCAATCGAGATACACAAACCAGACAAGGTCCGTGTTTCAAACGACTGTTCAAGTGAGATTGACACACTCTTACCGAGGTTGCTTTCGTTGATTACTGCGTTCGAGGCCACAGACAATGAAAAACGGCACCCTTCAGAAACTGCTTCTTCTCCCGTTAAATGGGTAACAACGTATTTTTTATTGTCCGCGAGTTTAGCCGTCAGCGGGCGACTTTTGTCTAGCAATTCACTGCTGGTCATAATTTCTCATTTCCTGTAAGAAAAATGTGTTTTTGCCTTATAAAAAACACTTCAACATAAAAGTAAACGTATTGATAAACAATTAGATCAATAAGTGTCCGGAGAAAGTCAGGGAAAAAATTCAAAGTGCATTTATAGTTAATTTATTGTTTGTCCGTCTGGAATTCAAGTCATAAAAAGAGTTTTATCTATAATCTATTTAATTGAATACGGTTCTAATGTAATCAATGTACCTATAGTTATAGTGAAGTAAATAGTTATAGTGGAGTAAATCATCTAAATTAACTGTATAATAATACTTGTCCTTTATTAATAATTTCAAACCAATATGTCCATGAAATATTAGAGTTATTTTTGTGACTTAAAAACAACGTTAATGTCCTAAAAGTCACCTAAATGTGGCGTTAATGTCCCTTTTAAAGATTGAGTGTCCGTATAAAATTAGATTTAAGTGGTAGTCAAGAGCTTTCTTAAAATAAAAAATCAAGTTTAATAAAATTAATTTTCTGTACTCGGGTCTCTCGGGTCTGATAACTTAAGATTATTCTAATGTACTTGTAGTGCTATTCTATATCGATAAATTATAAAATTTTTATATTAAATTTAATTGTTGATATATAAGTTAATAAATTTAAAACCATTTATATATTCGTGTAAAAGATAAATATAAAAGTTGATACGCATAAAACGATAAGATGTGAAGTTGAAAATCACAGCTTCAGGGGTTTATTGCTCAAACTTTGAATGGGAATTGTCTATCAAATTCACCGCGCAGATTGATAACAAAAATTACGCAGGTAAAGCATGCCGTTTTTAAAACAAAAAATTGAACAACTTGTGGTTCCAATTACTCCTGATGCTGTGTGCGGACGCTATCTCAAGCTTGATAAGAGTGCGTTTCGTCCATTGAGAAATGAATTCAATGTGGCACAAACGGCTTTGCGTAAATTGAGCCAGAACCCCTGTGAAGATGAGCTTGAAGATCTGCAAAAAGCATGTCGGGCGTGCTGGCAAACCTTGGCTGAGAGTTTGTTGAATCAGTTTGAGACCACCACACGTGATATTGAGTTGATAGCCTGGTTTATTGCCGCACAAATCTTACTAGATTCGTCACTAAACAGCGCTGCCAACGTGTTGCAATGGCTGGCCGAGTTGGCAGAGCAACACTGGTCTGAGCTTCATCCGGTGTTGCCTGACGAGAAACTCAAATCGACTGAGCCAGATCAGCAACAGCGTGAGCAGGTCGATGCCAAAGTGAAAGCTTTTTTCCAGCTCAATGGCGACAGCGAAGAAAGTTCGATTGTGTACGCGCCCTTATTACAACAAGTGTTGGTGGGCAATGTTTCGTTTTATGACTATCAAAGCGCAGAGCGCAAAGGCGAAGTCAACCAGCTTAAAGCTCAGGTGTCAGCCATGGCGGTGCAGCAACGAACGGAAATACAACAGCGGATGGACAACACCGTGCGCTGTATTGAACAGGTTGAGCGTCTCGCTGCTGTGGTCAGCCAGCACACCCAAAATGTGGGCGTGAGCATGGCTAACTTTGGGTTCGTCAAAGCGCTGTTTCAGCGTCTGGAGCACGCACTCCATCAACTGACCGGGGTGAAGCCGACGCTAAAAACGACGTCTGCACCGACGGCCGTGACCTCAGAACAGCCTGAAAACAGAGTGCCGAGTGGGGCTGATGATGACTTACCGCCTTGCCAAGCCGCAAAAAGTTATGTTGCTTCCGGCGCCCCGCTGAATCTCTGTACTGGAAATCTCGCTCAGCTCGCCATCACCAATAATATGAACCGCGACCTGGCATTTCATCTTCTGCGCGAAGTCTCCGATTATTTTCGCCAGAGCGAGCCGCACAGCCCGGTGTCTTTCCTGCTTGAGAAAGCGATACGTTGGGGGTATTTGCCTCTGCCGGAATTGTTGCAGGAGATGATGGCGGAGCAGGGCGGTGACACGTTAAGCAAAATTTTTAATGCCGCCGGGCTGAATCATCTCGACCAGGTCAAGTTACCGGACGTAGAGATGCCAGCCGTCGACATTGAAAACACTTCGGTACCCGAAAAGGCTCCTCTCGTTACTGAGTCGATGAGTATTGAAGAGCATGTATCACAGACTTCCACTGCTGATACCCAATCACAACAACAAAGTGAAAGTCACGAACCTGCGGGCTCGACAGCCCTGCGTTGGTAAGTGCACATCCTACTTATAAGGAAGAACAAATATGGCAAGTATTTACATGCGTATTGATGGCGTTGACGTAAAAGGTGGCGCAACGGTTGAAGGTCTGGAAGGTAACGGATGGTTCGCTATCTCTTCATACTCGTGGGGCGGCGTTCGCAACGTAGCAATGGACATCGGCAATGGTAACAACGCGGATTCCGGCATGGTAGCAATGAGCGAAGTGAACCTGTCTAAACAGGTGGATGGCGCGTCTGAAGATCTGCTGTCTTTCCTGTTTAACCCAGGGAAAGAAGGTAAAACAGTGGAGATAGCATTCACCAAGCCAGAATCGGACGGTTCAGGTGCAAAGCTTTACTTCCAGGTGAAACTGACCAATGCACGTCTGGTTTCTTACAACGTGAGTGGCAGTGACGGTACGCAGCCTTACGAGAGCATCTCTCTTTCTTACGTAGAGATTTCTCAGAAACACAACTACGAGCTGGAAGGCGGTGAGATCAAAGATGGTGGCATCGTGACCTACAACCTGCCACAAGGCAAGTTGTTGTCAGGATCCAAATAATATTCGCCGAAGCTCCATTTCAGATGGAGCTTCTTCTCCCCGATGCTAATTCTTAACTAGGACACCGTTATGGCATTGAATTCACAACATAAACGCGTCAGCAAAAGCCGCGTAAGCATTACTTACGATGTTGAGGCGAATGGTACAGTCGAGACTAAAGAACTGCCGTTCGTGGTCGGCGTGATCGGTGACTTTTCCGGCCACAAACCAGAATCGGAAAAAGTGGATCTTGAAGAGCGTGAGTTTACCGGTATCGACAAAGACAATTTTGATACTGTAATGGAGACTATCCACCCACGTCTTTATTACAACGTTGATAACAAACTGGCCAACGATGACAGCCAGTTTGAAGTGAATTTGAGCTTCCGCTCGATGAAAGATTTCTACCCGGAGAATCTGGTTGAACAGATTGATCCGCTGAAACAACTGGTTGAAACACGTAACCAACTGAAAGTACTGTTGAGCAAAGCGGATCGCTCGCGTGATCTGGAACGTTTGCTTAAGGAAGTGCTGCAAAATGCGGATGCCATCCAAGGGCTTGCGCAGGAATTGGGTCTGGAAAAAGAGGGAGCGGAATAATGGCTGTTGAACTACAAACCGACACGCAGAGCTTGGCGGAAGCTGAAACGTCACTGAGTTTTCTGGATCGGGCGATCTCAGCTACGGCGCAAACGCCGGTGGACACCACCAAAGAACTGCTGAGCATTCTGACATCGCAGGTGATGGAAGGCACAGTGACTTGGGATAAAAACCTCACTTTGACGATTGAAAAAGCCATCAACGCGCTGGATGTAAAGATCTCAAAGCAGCTGTCTTCAGTGATGCAAAATAACGACTTTCAGAAACTGGAAGGTACTTGGTTAGGTCTGCAGAAACTGGTAAAGAATAGCGAACTTGGTCCGGATCTGAAGATCAAGCTGGTCGATTACACCAAAGAGGAGCTGTTGGAGCAGTTCGAAGACGCGCCTGCGATCGATCGTAGCCGCTTTTTCACCATGGTGTATCAGGAGGAGTTTGGCACTGCGGGCGGGCAACCATACGGTGCACTGCTGGGTGACTACGAGTTTGGCTACGGTGACGAAGATGTGGCGCTTCTACGTTACATGGCCGAGGTGGCATCAGCTTCTCACGCGCCATTCATTGCCGCGGCGAATGCCAGCATGTTTGATTTTAACTCGTTTGACACGTTTGCCGACGGTAAACCTGTTGCGGCGGGTTTCGACTCCCCGGCTTACGCCAGTTGGAATGCTTTCCGCTCCAGTGATGACTCGCGCTATGTAGCATTGACGCTGCCAAAAACCATGGCTCGCCTACCGTACGGCGCAGCGACGGTGCCAGTAAAATCGTTCGACTTTGAAGAGCTGAAAACCCGTGAAAATGGCCAGAAAATTGTCATATCTGACAGCGACTTTGTCTGGAGCAATGCGGCGTATGACTTCGGTCTGCTGCTAACTCAGGCGTACACTCAGTATGGCTGGTGTACCGCGATTCGCGGCACAGAAAACGGCGGTAAAGTCGAAAATCTGCCAAATTTTACCTACTACTCTGACGCGGGTGATTTTCTGCAGCAGTGTCCGACGCAGGTCAACCTGACCGATGAGCGTGAGAAAGAGCTCAGCGATCTAGGCTTCTTGCCGTTGGTACACTACAAAAACACCAACTATGCAGTGTTCATGGGTGCACAGACCACACAGAAACCGAAAACATACGCCGACGCGGATGCGACGGCGAACGCGGCGATTTCTGCCCGTCTGCCATACACCATGGCCAGCAGCCGTATCGCTCAATACCTCAAAGTGATGGGGCGTGATCGTATTGGCTCGAACCTGGATCCAAACGATGTTGAGAAAGATCTCAACACTTGGATTCATCAATACGTGAACCCGAATGCCATCGGTAATGAAGCCAAAGCGCGTCATCCGCTGGTGGAAGCCAAGGTCACGGTGGAAGAGCAGGCTGGTCGTCCGGGAGCCTACTCAGCAGTGGCTTACCTGCGTCCATGGTTACAAATGGAAGAGCTGACTACCTCATTGCGTATGGTAGCCAATATTCCGGGTTAATCCTACTCGGAGGATATCTGCCTCCGAATGTTTTAAGTTGAGCCGTCGATGAAAACACAATCTCAGAATACCGCGACTCCACCGTTGCTTCCGAACCTAGCGCGGCAGGAACTGATGACGGGAGCCAGAAATGATTCAACTGATCAATTCAAAGCACGTCTGATCGCGCTAATCGCCCAACTGGACAGCGTGATCAGTGAGCAGTTATCAGAAGTAATTCAAGCACCGCAGTTTAAGCAGCTTGAAGCCTCGTGGCAGGGATTAACGTCACTGACCTCGCTTCCGGTGTCGCAGCGACGGGTCAAAGTCAAACTGCTGGATTTAAGCTGGGATCGGGTTTCAAACGATCTCAATTATTCGTTCGATCTCAGGCAGAGCTATCTGTACAAAAAACTGTATGCCAACGAGTTTGATACTGCAGGGGGCACACCTTTTGGCATGGTGGTGGTCGATCACCAGGTAACGTCAGATTATGGCGATGAGCTGGGCTATGACGATTTGTACACGCTGCAACTGTTGTCAGAGCTGGGAGAGATGGCCTTATGTCCGATGGTGATGGGCGTGGATGAAGACTTTTGGGGGGACAATCAAAGCCGCCAGTTGCACGACAGTGCCAGAGCTGAACGCATACTCAACAGTCGTGATTTTACCTCATGGCAATTGCTGCGCGAAAAACCATCTGCACGCTTTCTTTACCTGGTACTACCGGAATATTTGCAGCGAGTACCTTATCAGCAGTACCCCGCAGGTTTTCTGTTTAATGAGCCTCAGGGGAAAGAGCATGCGCTGTGGGGCAACAGCGCCTACCTGCTGACCAGCAACGTGATCCGAGAGTTTGATCGTATCAGCTGGTTTGGCTTTCTGCGCTCGTACGATGAATTTGCGTCGTATGGTGCCATCGTAGCGGGGTCAGAGTCTGTGCAGGCCAAAGTTGACCTCTACAGCGAAGAAGACGGGTTTTGGGCGAATCAGGGGTTTGTGCCGCTGAGTAGCCTGTACCTGAGTGGTCACAAAGGTTTTTTCAGCAATCAGTCGGTGTGGCGCGCGCCAGAAGATACTACGCGTCAGCTCGGTATGTTGCAGACCAACCTGATGGCGTGCCGGTTTGGTCACTATATCAAGGCTCAGATTCGTGACCAGATCGGCCGTTATGACAACGCGGAAGATTGCAAGCGCAGTTTGGAACGTTGGTTGCAGAACTACATCAGTGAAGTGGATTACGGTGAAGACTCGATTATGGCGCGTTATCCGCTCAAGTCCTGTCAGGTACGCATTGAAGAATTGCCACAGGATCGCACCCGTTATCGTTGTGACATCATGCTTCAGCCGCAATATCAGTACGAAATGATAGATGCACAGGTGGTTCTGACCACGTCGGTGTCTAGTCTGGAGACCGCATGAGCATTATGGCTAAATTAACACAGCTCTGGAACGACGACATCGACAGTGTGCGCGATGCTATTGTCGAAAACATCTGCACCTTGATTTCCAGCCGGGCACCTATCTGGCACTCGGGTCACAATAGAGATGAAGGCACCATTACAACTTTGGGTATGCGCAATCTAGCACGTTCTCAGAGCAAATCCAACAGCGATGTGATTGTGACCGAAATTGCCAGTCTACTCCGCCTGTACGAACCGCGTCTCAGCCAGGTTGAAATTGAAGTTCGTGAGATTAAATCGACTCAGAACCAATTGTGTTTCCGCCTTTCGGCGGTGGTGCACTCTGAGCTGGGTGAAGAAGCGATTGTGCTGGATTCATTTTTGGATCTCAGCAGTAACAAATTAGATGTAAGGAAATCGAACCTTGTCTGATTCTCTGCTCTCGTATTTTGAACAGGAACTGCGCTTTATCCGTGATGAGGCCACTCAGTTTTCCGCGCGCCATCCGGGCGCGGCGCGTGCGATAGGGATCCGCAAAGACAGTATCGATGATCCACAAATCGCCCGCCTGGTTGAAAGTGTCGCATTGCTCAACGGGCGTTTGCAGCAGCGGTTAGATGATTCGTTCCCGGAGCTGACCGAAAGTCTGGTTAGTTTATTGTTTCCGCATTATCTGCGTCCGGTGCCGTCTTACACTGTGCTGGATTTCGATATTGCACCGGATGCCAGCGCCGTGCACCGCGTTCCAGCAGGCACAGAGTTTGAACTGGCCGACGAGCAGGGCAACAGCGCGATATTCCGCTCGACCCAAAACGTGGAGTTGCTGCCAGTATCCATTCGCAGTGCTGAAGTGGCATTTGCCCCGTTTGCACAGAACAAACCGCTCGGTGCCGAGAACGCCAAGGCTATGATTGAACTGACCATCACGGCCACAGACGAGGGCTTTGACTTGTCGGCACGGGATATTACAACTCTGAGCCTGCACCTCAAAGGGGATAGCCATTTCGTTCTGCGTTTGTATGATCTGCTCTCGCACGGTACGGCTCAGGTACGGATCTGTGACCATCAGACCAGTGTGGACCTTGGTGCGAAAGCACTGCGTCCGGTGGGCTTTGACGCCGAAGACACGGTTCTTCCGTATCAGGCGACCAGCTTTGGTGGGTTTAAGCTCCTGACCGAATTTTTCATGTTTCCTGAACGTTTTCATGGTTTTCGTCTGGATGTGCGAGGCGCCTTGCCACGCATAACAGGCAGCGAATTCCGGGTTCAGATTTTCGTCGAAGAGCTGAGTGTTGAGTTGTCCCGGACGTTAAACGCGCAGCATTTCTCACTGTTTTCGACACCTCTGGTGAACTTGCATCGGCAAGAATCCGAACCGATGCCGGTCGATTTTTTTCACAAGCAATACCCCATTCATCTCGATGCCAGTCAGGGGAAAGCGTTGGAACTGTTCTCTGTGGATCAGGTGCTGGATGTGACCAGTGGTGATCTCGTCTATGTGCCGCAGATATACAGCGAAAAATTTGACCGGGCTGACACCGGGTTGCGCTGGCAACTGGTGCAGAACATTCATGAACGTGGTGTGCTCGACAGCAGCCTCAAAGTCGCGGATCCGCAGCATCATCACGCCACAGGCTCACCGCGTGTGTGGCAGGTCAGCGCCACCGCTACGGATGGCGTGCGCGCCGGTTCGCTGCCTGTGAACAGTCGGGTGACTTGCCGTGAGTCACTGACTATTCCGGCACGTATGCAGTTGCTACGTCGCCCGTCGTTGCCGGTCAGAGGCCGCGATGCCAACAAAAATGTGTGGGCGTTATTGTGTCACCTGCATTTTAACTATCACGCGATACTCGGCACCGACAACCCGACGGAGACACTGAAAAACGTGTTTGATCTCTACAACCATAACCAGAGTGCGCAAAACCATCTGTACATTGACTCGGTCCAGAAGATCGAACAAGAGCAGGTCGTTGCGCCGCTCCGGGTGTCGGGGAAAACCTGTTTCGCTTACGGGACCAAGATCATAGTGACTCTCGCACCGGCCAATGTGAACGGTGGCATCGCGTTGTTCAGTCACTTGCTGGATCATTTTTTCGCCTACTTTGCCGGATTTAACAGTTTTACGCAGGTGGATATCTATCTTGAAGGTCAGGACGGGGTATTTATGGCCTTTCCGAGGAGAACCGGATGCAAGAATCTGCTGTAAATCGTTTGCTGAGCGGCCAGTTTAATGTCGCGTTGGAAAAAGCCTGGCAGGTATTTAAGCATCAGGCACAGTTGGCGGGATGTTGTCCGCAAGTGCGCTTCAGTGCGGAGTGGCTACCAGCGTACTACCACAGTGAAGTCACGATGGTGGATGTTGATGTGTTATCGGGCTACATCCTGAAAACTTCGTTGCCGGCGCTGTCGGGCTGTCAAAGTACTATGCCTCGCGCACTGTTTAAGGAGGCGCTCAGTGCGCACTTTGAGCTGGGAGATCAGGCGCCACTGGACTTTTTTGACACCTTTAATAACCGCTATTTCCGCCTCTATTGCCAGGTGCAGACGAAACACGATCTGACCGCGCAAATCGAGGAAGCGTCATTTCGCTGGAATCAGCATCGTCTGTCAATCACCGCTATGTTGGCGAATCTGGCCGGACAAAGTGGAGATGACGCGCCAATACCGGTCAGTCATCTTATTCAATATACCGGCTTGTTGGGGATGAAGCTGACGTGCCCGCTGACACTCAAAGCGCTGTTGGAAGATTACTTTGCAGCCGAGTTTGCCATTGAACGTAGTGAACTGGAGTATTTGCCGCTGACGCCATGCTCTCTGACACAGATTGGCGGCGCGGGGCAAAATCGTCAGCTCGGTATGGGGGCGCTGGTGGGCAAAACCACGCCGATGGCCGGACAGAAACTGAACATCAAAATCTGCCCCAAGGATTACAACCATTATCTGGCGATACGTCACGACAAGGCCATGATTCGGGCGTTGGACCATCTGGTGCGCAGCTACATGGGCGTCAACACCAAATACGCGTTGTACATGAAAGTAAATAGCCAGTATTTGCCGCGAGTACGGCTGTCTTCACACAGTGACAGCGCGCTGCGCATTGGCCAGTCGGCCTGGATGAACAATCAAACCAATCGCCGGCAATTTGTCGAAATGCCGTTGACCTTAAGTTAGGAAAGACCATGATCAATATTGAACTGCAAAGCCTGGTCAAAAGGCTGACCCCAGAGCTCAAAAGCGCCCTTGAGGCTGCGGCGGGTGAGTGTGTCAGTCGCGGCCATTTCGCCATTGAGCCGCAACACTGGTTTTTGCCGCTGTTGCAACAAGCGAAAGGCTGGGAAAGGGCTCTGGTACAAGCGTCGCTTGCCAAAGAGCCGCTGCTTGAAGGGCTCAGCGATCATCTGTCCGGATTGCCACGTGGCAATGATGCCTCGCCATCGTTATCTCCCCAACTGGTCGAGTTGTTGAAAGACGCCTGGATGATTGCGTCACTCAACCAGCAACAACTGAGCGTAAATGAGTTTCATCTGCTGATGGTCCTGAAGCAGCGTCTCGATCAGGGTGCGTATAACGGCTTGCTTAGCCAGTGGGTTGCCATGTTGTCGTCAGAATGGCTGCGCAGCCAGTCGCTGGCCATCAGTGTGCCAGGTGAGCGTTCAATCGATAGTGCGCCAGCTCAGGGAGAGGTGGCGACCCCGGCACTGGACAAATATTCGCAGAACCTCACACAAGCTGCGCGCGATGGCCGCCTCGAACCGATTTCCGGACGCGGCGATGAAATCCGCAAAGCGATTGATATTTTGTGCCGCCGCCGTCAGAACAGCCCAATTCTGGTCGGTGATCCGGGGGTCGGTAAAACCGCGATTGTTGAAGGTCTGGCCCAGCAAATAGTGGAGGGGAATGTCCCGCCAGCGCTGGCGAACGTGGAATTGCGGAGTCTGGATTTGTCGCTGCTTCAGGCGGGCGCCAGCATTAAAGGGGAATTTGAAAACCGCCTCAAAGACGTAATTAACGAGATCAAGCAGTCCCGCACGCCGATCATCATGTTCATTGACGAAGCGCATACCTTGATTGGGGCCGGGGGCGCCGCCGGACAAAACGATGCGGCCAACATCCTCAAACCAGCGCTTGCGCGTGGTGAATTCCGTTCACTGGCCGCAACGACCTGGGCGGAATACAAACAGTATTTTGAATCGGACGCTGCACTGACCCGCCGTTTTCAGGTGGTGGCGGTTGGTGAGCCGAGTGAAGAAGACGCAGTACATATGCTGCGCGGTGTGAAAAAGAGTCTGGAGCAACACCACAACGTTAAAGTGATGCAGGAAGCGATCGATGCAGCGGTATCGCTGTCGGTACGCTACCTGCCGGAGCGCAAACTGCCAGACAAAGCCATCAGTCTGCTGGATACCGCATGTTCACGTATTGGCCTGAGCCAGAGCGCCACCCCGCGTCAGATGGAATCCATCGCAGAACAAATTCGTTATGCCGACAACGAAATCGACACTCTAAGCCATGAAGCGGCGCTGTGGTCGATTGAACATCCACGCCTGGATGAGGCGCGCCAACGTCGTGAAGCGCTGGCCGATCAGTATCAGGAGATTGAAGGCCGCTGGCAGCAGGAAACGCAACTGGTAGAGACGATTTTAGCGTTGCAAATCCGGCTGGATGAGCAATTTCTGGCGGGAGAGGATCTTATTACCGCCGCTGAGCGAGCGCAACTGGCGGAAAATATGGCGCAACTGCGCGACATACAGGGTGAACAGCCGCTGGTGTTACCTCAGGTGACACAACAGACCATCGCGGAAGTGGTGGCGCTGTGGACCGGCATTCCGGTGGGCAACATGCTGAGTGCGGAAGTGAAACGCCTGATGCATCTTGAGTCACACATTGGTGAGCGCGTGATTGGTCAGGTAACGCCGATTGCAGAAATCTCTCAAGCGATTCGCATGGCGCGCGCTGGACTGACGGATCCGCGTAAACCGGTCGGTGTATTTCTGATGTGTGGCCCGAGCGGGGTCGGAAAAACCGAAACCGCACTCGCGCTGACCGACCTCTTGTACGGCGGGGAACGCAATATCACCACCATCAATATGACCGAATTCAAAGAAGAGCACAAAGTCTCGATGCTGCTGGGGTCACCTGCAGGCTATGTTGGCTACGGCAAAGGCGGGGTGCTGACCGAAGCTGTCCGCAAAAACTCGTATTCCGTATTGCTGCTGGATGAAATGGAAAAAGCCCATCCGGGCGTGCACGACATTTTCTACCAGATCTTCGACAAAGGCTCTATTTCGGACAGCGAAGGCCGTGAAATAGATTTCCGTAACACCATCATCATCATGACGTCGAATGCGGCGGACAGTGCGGTGGTGAATGCCTGCGTAAACGGCCGTCCTTCGATTCCGCAACTGACCCAGGCAATCTTTCCCGAGTTGCAGCAATTCTTCAAACCTGCGTTTTTGGGCCGTGCGACCATTGTACCGTACTTCCCACTCAATGATGAGGAGATGGCGCAAATCGCGACCTTGTCACTCAAGCGGATCCGCAAACGGGTTGCTGAGCATTACGGCGCCCGTTTTGACTATCAGCCGGAGGTCGTTGAGCAGTTGGTTGCAATGAACCAGTCTCCGGAAACTGGTGCTCGTGCGGTGGAGCAATTGATCAACCGACAACTGATGCCGGAGCTGGCCAACCAATGCATTGTTCGCATGAGTGAAAACAAGCCCGTTCAGGCCGTCTTGGTTACGGTGGAAGAGGGCCGTTTCGAGATTCACATTGACTGACGGAGTGTGGATGGCGAGCTATCCGTATCAGCAAACACAACTCCAATACAAACAATAACCAGAATACCAATTGCTGCCACCGCCGACCTTAAGTGTCCGGCTCATTGAACAGCACAAACGACAGGTATAAAGGACATGACGCACGCGGTTTTTTCGCCAACACAACTGGAGTGGATCCGCCAACATCTCAAGGTGGCGGTCATTCATGGCGGGGACAAGTCCCACACCAGCAGTTTTATTTTTGAAAACCTCAGCCCGCGCTCGAGTAAAACCTACGCCGCGGTGGCACACGATATCGCCTGTGCACTGATGGAGTCCGGTTTTCAACACGTCGAGGTGTTGGCTGAAGACATCGAGTTGGCGCAGCAGTTGCGGGAAAAGCAGATCGATCTGGTGATCACCAACAGCGGTGGTCTGCAAGGATTCGATGCCATGTGTCATTTGCCGAGGGCGCCGTTTGTTACTGTGGGGAGCGATGAAGCGTTTGACAGGCGGCTATCGATGCCGTCATTGAACAGACGATTAAGAAAATGGACATCAGTTTCCGGGCCATCATCCGAACCAAAATGAAGTATCAGCCACTTGGCGAAAACATTTGTCAGTATCCCCGTTTTCTGACGGAGTTTAACCAAGCTGCTAAGCAGTGTCGTTAACGCCGTTTCGAAATTACAGCAAAGGTAAATCATATGCCGCTATCAATCAGAATCATCAGCTCTCCAGACGGCGAAAGTATTGCGCAGTGGAATCAGGCCTTTCCAGAGGAAGGAGGCGAAATCGGGCGGACGTTTGGTGCGATAATGCAACTGAGCGACGCCAGTCGTGAAGTATCTGGAACGCACGCTATCATTCGCAAAACCTCACGGGGTTATCAGGTTGTGGACAACAGCACCAACGGCCTGTTTATCAACGGTTCGGATGAGCCGCTTGGCAAAGGCAATCAGTCAACACTTAGTGATGGCGACGTTTTGGATATTGGTCGTTATCGTTTGCTGGTGTCGTGTTTCATTCCAGAGAAAGCACAGGCTCAGCGATTGACGGAGGTTCCCGCTGCCTCACCGTTTGGGGATGACCCGTTTCGTACCGAGCTAAGCAGTATGTCGGTTGAGCTGAACGAATCCGAAGATCCGCAATTCACGATTTCAGATATTGAAGTGGTTGACGTTGACGACGATCCGTTTTTAAGTGACGACGTCATGCGTGAACGTCAGCGCCTTGGTTTCGATCTGGAGTTTCAGACCGAAGAAGATGATCCGTTTGGCGAAGAGGCTTATCAGGCATCGTTGTCAGCGGCAGCGCAGGAGCCGTCTCAGTTTGAGACGCAGCCCGTCCAGCTTGCGCTGACGGAATTTCGTAAACACGAACAGCGACTCCAGCAACAGACAGATAAAGCGCTGGAAATAGCGCTGACACTTTTGTTGGCGGACATTTCTCCGCAAGCGACGGAGTCAATGTTTGACGACCTGTCCGGAACTGGTTTCTGGTCTCCCAAGCCTAAGTACTGGGATATGTACAAACGCTACTTCACGCGTCAGATCGATAACCGCGACTGGCAGGTTAAATTTCAGGGTTATTTCTATGATGCGCTACGTCTGCAACGCAATCTGGAAGGAGACAAGCAATGATGCGTCGTTTGAGTGTACTGCTACTGAGTTTGGTGCTGTCAGGTTGCAGTTTTTGGGGTGATGAGCAGGCGGTCCCACAACTGGTGGTCAACATCAAAGCGGCCTCTAACATCAACCCGAATGTGGAAGGTAAGCCATCGCCGGTGGAACTGCGCATCTACCAGTTAACCGACAGTCAGGCCTTCAACCAGGCCGATTTCATCCAGATTTATAACGACGAACAAGGCTTGTTGAAAGCCGAGCTTTTGTTAGCTCGTCAATTGGCCAGTGTGCTACCCGGAGAAAGCCGTCAGGAGATTCTGCCGATGGCGGCGGGGAGCAAATACATCGGCGTGATCGCTGGCTTTGCGGATTATCGCGAGGCAAAAAATAAAGTGATTTACAAACCGCTGATTGTTAGTTCAGCGGCCATCAATATTGAGATCGACGGCATCAACCTGTCTGTATCGGGTGAAGAGGAAAAATAATGGATATCAATAAAGTCGTCTGGAGTGAAGGGATGTTTCTCTCTCCACAACATTTCCAGCAGCAAGAGCGTTATTTGGAACACTTTGCACGCGAGTTTGCTGGCCAGATCAGCCCTCAGTCGTATGGCCTGACACAACTTGAGCTCGACCTTTTATTACTGGATATCGGTAAAGTGTCGGTGCGCCGTGCACGAGGTATTTTTCCAGACGGAACACCGTTTGAGATTCAGCACTCTCTGGTGTTAGATGTAGCGAAAAATACCCATCGTAAAAAAGTCTATCTGGCGCTGCCAGTGAGTCGGCCAGGTGCCGTAGACGTCGGTGAAGATAGCTGTTTGCGTCACACTGCCAGCGAACACCCGGTGTTTGATACCAGTCGTGAACACAGCGATCCAGTGCCACTGGAACTGGCGACCCTCAATATTGAACTCAAGCTGGAGGGGGATGGACTCCAGGACTACACCCTGATTGCGGTGGCGGAAATCAGTGAACACAAGTCGGAAGGATCGGTGGTGCTCAATCAGGCCTTCATTCCGCAAAGCCTGCATTTTGGCGTATCCAGCTATCTGAAAGACTGTGTCACCGACGTATTCGCTCAAGTGCAATACCGGGCGAGGGCCATTTCTACCCGTTTACAGGCGGAGACTAACAGCAAGAGCTATCAGGCTTTGATGCGCGATTATCTGTGGTTACAGGTTTTGGGCGCGTGGATGCCGAAACTGGAGCAATGGAACAGTGACGGGACACTGTTAACCCGCCACCTCTATCTGGAATGTGTCGCCATGGCGGGCCAGATGCAAGGGCTGGAGGGCAAAATGCCGAAGTCGTTTCCGCTTTGGAATCAGAATGACCTGTACGGGATTTTTTCCGCGGTCTTTTCTGAGCTGTTGGTGCTGCTGCGTGAAGTGCAGATCGATAACGTGACTACGCTGAAGTGGGATCGCCAGCTGTTTGTCACCCGTCGTTTGCTGCGGACTCTGGTTCAGGATCGCAGCCTCTACCATCAGGGACGCTTTATTCTGGTCGCGACGTCATCCATCGGCGCAGCGCGTCTGGGCGAGGAGTTCCCTCGTGCCACTAAGCTGGCTGGCAACAGTGATATTGCCGGTTTGGTGCGCAATGCCTTGTCGGGGGTGTCATTGCGCCATTTGCCGTATGCGCCTTCTGAGCTCAAATCCCGCCATGACGCGGCTTACTTTGAAGTGGATACCAAGTCAGAGCTGTGGCAGTCACTGGTAAAGAAAGACGAAGCGATCGCGCTGCATATTGATGAGCGGATTGAAGACATCAACGTTGAATTTCATGTGATCAGGTAGGTAGTTGTGGCTGGACTTTTTAACGAAGAACCCACGGTTCAAATCCGCCGAGTCGCGGGTAATCCGACGCAAACACAGCGTGTAGCCAAAACCAGTCAGGCAGACATTTCTGGTACTGAGCGCCTGATTGAAAGCCTCGCGGTGTACGGCAGTCCGCTGCTCAATGCCGCGACCGAATTACTTGGGATTCTGGTGACCGTCCCGCGCCAGGGATCGCCACGGGATATAGATCGCTTCCGGCAGAAACTGCTGGATGCCATCGCCCTGTTTCGCCAGCGCGGGCTGTATCTGGAATACCACCCGAGCATCGTCGAGAAAAGTTGTTTTGTACTGTGCGCGGCATTTGACGAAGCGATTCTCTACACCGCGTGGGGAGAGCGGGCACGCTGGGAAAACCATTCTCTGCTGAGCAAAGTGTTTTCACAGCGCAACGGAGGTGAAGCTTTCTTCGCCTTACTGGACAAGGCCAGCCAGCAGCCGGGCAAACTGGTCGACTTTCTTGAGCTGCAATATGTGTTGCTGATGCTCGGCTTTAAAGGTCGTTATCGCCATGACGATGAGAGCCCGTTGCACGAAATTAAGTCTGATGTGTATGCCCTGATCCGCCACTACCGCAGTGAGAGCGCGTTGCCGGTACCGCGAACCCCTGAACTGATTGAGGGTAAGCAGCCCTGGCGCATGCTGAGTATGGGCAAAACGCTGGCGTTGGCCACGCTGATTGCTGCCGCAGGTTATGGTGCCTCTGAGTACTGGTACTACAACCGCAGCCAGCCGATTTTGCAGCAGTTCAGTACTATTAACATGTCTGGGGTGAACCTCCGGCAGGCCGATCAGGATCTGGTTTATGTCAGTACCGAAGAAGACATCGGCCATGTGCGCCCGGAACTGAGCAACGCAGTAGCAACACCGCAGAGCACGACCCGTCCACAGTGGGACATTGTTCTGGCTGTAGTTTCCCGTGCCGACGATGCCGCGCGGCTTGCCTCTGAACTTAAACAAGGCGGATACGATTCCTATACCCGCGAAACGTCACACGGCATCGAGTTGTTTATTCGCGCGGGAGACAATCTGGCTGTGATTCGCAAGCTGAAGAATGAGCTCAATGTTCGCTTTGACGTCAACGCGACGATAAGAAGAGCGCAGAAATAATATGATCAAAAAAATTCTTGTATTGATAGGGATTGTTGCGTTGTTCACCGCGTGCAGCGCACTTTGGATAGGGTTACCAGCGGAGCAGCCGCAGTGGCCTAAATGGCTTGCGCTAGGCATCACGTTGTTGTTGATTGGCGCTAGCTTGTTCTGGTGGTGGAAACATACAAGTAAAGCCTCGCGCGATAATGAGTTGTATGAGCAACAAGTGTTGCTCAAACAAGACACTTGCGTGATCGAGCAACTGTTCAGACTGGCGACTAAGAAGGTGCATGGCAATGGTCGCAACAAGTTAGACAGCATTTACAGTCTACCTTGGTATTTATTGCTTGGTGGTGAAAAAGACGCGAAAAGTGCTATGTTGCTGCAAAACGGTTTCGAGCCGGTCACGGAACGTCATCTGGAAGACAGCGATACCGAACAGTACCTGCGCATCTGGAGTAATGATCATGCGGTAGTGATCGAAGCTGGTCACCGTATCTTTGACAGTGAAGGCGTCGACGAAGCGCTGTGGCAGGTACTGGGACAACAACTGCTTAAATATCGGCCTCTTCAGGGTCTGAACGGAGTGGTCACTATGATCGGCTGCGATCGTTTGCTCAAGGGCGACCGCAAAGAGCGCCAGAAACTGGCCAGCATCTATCAGGAAGCTGCGCTGTCGATGAGCGCCCTGCTCAACATCGATCTGCCGGTGTACAGCGTATTCTCCAAAGCGGATGCGATCGCCGATTTTATCGAGTTTTTTGCAGGGTTTTCCGGCTGCGACGTGGAAAATCCGTTCGGAGTGACATTCAACTGCGGTGCGGATCGCCGTTTCGATAAATACCAGTTTGAGCTGCAAAGTAAAACGCTGCTGAAAACGTTGGCGGAGCAACAATTTGAGCTTCTGCGCAACATCAGCAGTGAAAAGTCCGGTTCTGTGATCGCCTTGCCCTACCAATTGCGGATCTTCTTTGAGCTCATCAATGAACTGCTGACGGACATCGGGCGTGAAAACCGGGTGCGCGAAGCCGTATGGATGCGCGGTGCGTATCTGCTGTCATCCGGACAAAAAGGCGTGGAGCATGATCTGCTCACACAAGTCGTGGCGGAGCGTGCGGAATTTAACTCATCCAGCACCCGGGAGCAGTTGCCGGGACGTCGCAGTTACTTCACGTCACGTTTGTTCAGCCACGTGATCCTGCCGGAAAAAACCATTACTGGTGTCAACGAGCTGCGCCATGCCGGTTACCTAGCGGTGCGCTCTCTGGCGGTTGTGGCTGTGGTCGGTATATTGTCGGCTGCGGGCTTAGTGCTGAAAGACAACTGGAATCAGGATGAGCAGTGGCGTGCAGACGTTATGACTCAGATGCGTTTGTACGGCAGTGACATTCAGCGTTTGGAGAAGAGCTATTCCATGCCAGACATGATTGCGGTACTTAATGAACTGCGCACGATGGCGGACCAGGGCATTCAACCCAAAGCCTGGTATCAGCAGGTCAGCATCAAACAGAGCGATACCGCGGCGCGGATTTACAGTACCTATCAGGAGCAGTTGAACCTGATCCTGTTGCCAAAACTCGAAGAGCTGATCAGTAGTGAGTTGTACGTTTACGTCAATCTGGGGAACCCGAGCAAAATCTTTGAGATCCTGCGCTATTACCAAATGCTGTTTGACCGTCAGCAACTTGACATTGCGGGGATGCAGGCCTATCTGCTGGATAACCTCAAGGGTCAGGGCAATCTGTCGTCGGATGACATCAATATGCTGTCACTGCTGATCAGCGATCTGTTTAAGAGCAATTACGACCAGCGTCTGGTCCCTAACTACGAGTTGATTGCTGTGGCAACCAACAATCTGGAGGGCTTGTCACCGGAACGCCTTATCTATGCTCGCATCAAGAGCTTGCCGGAGTATCGGATTCAGGTGGATGTACGAGGTCAACTGGGCGAAAAGTTCGACAGCATGTTCACGTTTTCGGAGGATTTCCATGGCTATTTGATCCCGGAGATTTTTACTAAGCAGGGTTACAGCCAGATCGATTTGAGTGCCAAGTCAGAATTGTTGCGTAAGCAATTGAGTGAGTTTAAAGCCATTCAGGGCGAAATGTCGGGAGCATCGATTGCCGAGATGACGGATTTGAGTAAGCAGATCCAGCGCCTCTACTTTGCTGACTACATCTACTACTGGAAAGATCTGATCAATAACATCTACATCCGCCAGTTTAACAGTCCGGTTGAGTTGGCCTACGCTCTGAGAAGTGCACGTGAGCCAGCCACCAGCCCGGTGCTGGACGTGCTCGGCGCGGTGGTGGTCAACACGACGCTCGCCTTCGAAGAACAGCTGGACACTAAAGATAATCAGCGCACGGCCAGTCAGCTGGGGCTGAAGAAGGTTGCTAAGGGGGTGCGCACGGCAGAAAAACTCAACCGTGCTGTCGGTGAAAAGCTGTTGCGCTTGCAACCTTCATTTGTTGTTAATGAAGCGTTCCTTTCGTTTGCTGACTATGTAAACGGCAGCGGGAAAGCTGGAGATACGGTGCCACTGGATGGCCTTATCCAGCAGTTTGATGCGCTCAACACCTACTACGATGCCGCATTATCTAGCTCCAATCCGGGCAAGGCGTTTCACGGCTATGCGCTCGCCCATGCGAAAGGCAGCCAGGATGCGATTGTTGAATTTCAGCGTTTGGGGGCCAAAGCGCCCGGGCCGGTAGCACAGTGGACCAAACACATCAGTGCACAGACGTGGCGCCAAGTCGTGACGAGCAGTGTGAGCTACCTCGACAAACAGTGGGACGAGCAGGTCTACCAGTTTTACGTGGCTGCAATTGAAGGACGTTTCCCGTTCGCGTTGAAGGGTCGTGGTGAAGTGAACCTCGACGATTTCGCCCAGTTCTTTAAACCACAAGGCCGGGTAGACCAGTTTGTTGACCAGTTACTCAAGCCATTTGTTTACTGGGACAACGGCGTGCTCAAGTTGCACGAAGTCGATGGTGTGACCATACCCATTAGCCAAAGCAGCCGTCAGCAACTGCAACGGGCTCGCCGACTGAGTAAAACCTTCTTTGGTCCCACGGGGCAGGAGCTGGCGCTGAAACTTGGTCTCAAAGCCAGCTCGATGAGTACGGACGTGACAGAGTTCCAGCTTAGAGAAGCCGAAAGCGTGTTCAGTTACAAGCACGGCCCACGCGTGTGGCGTGAAGTGGATTGGCCGACAACCGGGGTAGACGGCTACCTGAGCGCCAACTTTTACAAAGGGGACCATCGTGTTGCGACCCAGGCATACACTGGCCAGTGGGCCCTGTTCCGCGCGCTGTTTGAGGGTGACAGTAGTGCGACGGCAAGCCGGTTAGTGCGCAAGCTGAATTACAAGGTCAGCGACAACAACATCGTACTGGATTACACCCTGCGTGACTCTAATCAGACGTTGGATAAGTCCCTGTTCACCCACTTCAGTCTGCCCAAGCAGTTGTGATGGCTAGGGCCGAACAGATAGGGACCACAACGAAGCCTGCCGAGCAAGCGCGGACTTACGTTAAGCACTATGCGTCGCCTGAGGCCATGTGGCGAGAATGGCTGGCGCTGGAGGCCTGTCGTGGTGTCGGTGTTCAGCGTGTGCATGCGGTGGATACTGATAGGAAGACCTTAACGCTGGAGTTCGATTCATCGGCGATGCCACTGAGCGAATTTGATGAGACCGATCTGGCTCTGTTTGTCGCAGTTTTGCCTGCGCTCGTGTCGGTGATTCAACACTGCCATGCGCGAGGCTGGGTTCATGGGGACATCAAGCCCTCAAACATTGTGTATGTCCCTACGACCCAAACAATTCGATTGATTGATTTCGGCGCGAGTTATCGCATTGGCACATCCCGGGAAGCACTGTCCGAATGGCAGGTGACGCCTATGTTCGCAACCGGCCAGCAGATACGTGGGGAAGGGCTGGTGCAAACGGGAAATGACTGGTACGCGCTGATTAACATCATCGATCAGGTCATGCCTTTTGCGCATGACCGTCTATTACTCCAGGCGCTTCAAAGCGTTCGGGACGGTGTGGCCGCCGATATTAAACAATCTGAGAGAACAACAAAATGATAAATGATTTACAAAATGCCACTTCCTTGGGAAAAACCATTTATGACCAGGCGACGGCTGGTGAATTTAACGGCGTTGCCATTGGGGACAGTGTGTTTGATTTCACGACCAGTATTTTTGATAGTACGCCATTTGGCAAGGCCGTCGATATTAAGGTAGAAAAAATTGAACTTTGCTTTAGCGAACTCGAGAAGACTCAGGCGGTGGAAGAGGTAAAACAGAAATTCCACCAGTATATCAGCGAAAAAACGGCCAAAAACGTATCTGCCTTCACCACGCCTTCGGTATTGTCGGCAGACCACGCTCCCAACTGTAAGGGAAATCCGGCTAGGCATGGTTGACCGGTTCGCAGCAGATTTATGCCAAGAGCACCAGGGGAAACGATTCTACAAAATGCAGCGCAAGGCACAGGTCATGGCACGTTCGCAGAACCCAATGAAGGTTGTTAAAGTACCGTTGAACGTGGTCCCGAACGGTGAGAACGCCAATTTGGGCAAGCAGGAATATAACCTCAGAAAAGCCAAATGGTAGGCGAAAAACATTGCTGACTTAGAGACGCAAATTCAAAGGAATTTGTAAAAGCTCAAACAGTTGGTGAAGATCCCCAATGCACGCAAATAGCTGATGAATGTGCACTTAGAATTTTCATCAAGATCCGACCAATACCGCCGATCACGACTCTTTGGTTAGAGCCGTGAGGGTGTGGAGATGAGTCTTTATGAAGTAAAGCACTACGTCGAAAAATATCTGGTATGTGCAAAGCCATGGAGGCGACAGCGTTCAGCATCAATGTTTATGCGGAAGGCTTGGATCAGAACGCTAATCAATCAGAGCAGGACATTCTGTGCACATTCTGGCGAAGGTAACAGAGGTCGTGATTTTTCACTGCCCCTGCTGTTTCTAGTTACACGTTAATAAAAAGGAAAGGCCTATGACCAACCCGACTCTATGTTCGCTTGAATTTGATATATTCATGATAAAGAACGAACGCGGTAATCTGTTGCCGATGGCAAGCTGTACCCGAAACCTAAAGCAGTGGCTGGATAAGCTCAGTGCCGGACTCGGCAAGAAAAGCTCCTATCGTGCTATCCCCTATATCCAGCGTGGTGTGGATGTGATTTACTCCGTGCTGGAAACCATGATGTTTGTTAATCACAAAAAGCTCAGTAGTAGTCATGGTTACAGCGTCACCGATGTAACCAAGCATCCACTGTGGCAGATCCTGGTTTCTCTAGTCACCCGTAAATATCCCGACATAGTTAAAGTCGTTCGACCAAGCCGGACACCGAATGAGTCTGTCCGGGCTAAATTTATTAACCGTACGTTTTTCCAATTCCTACTACATAAGCAGCGTCTGCTGCAAAATTTGCAAAATAGTATTGAGCAGAGTGGCGAACTCGGCCGGATCCAGGCGCAACTGCTGGATGCTCAGGTCGAATCACTCAATGATGCATACCAGAAACATGGCCGAGCCGATGACGTGCTGTGGCAGGTACTTAACGATTACTACAAGAAGCAGCGTCTGTTGCAAATACGCCCCCAGCGCGGCAAAAAAAACGAGGTGAAAGGTAAGTGTGACGCTGAGAACGGTGCGTTATCGATCGATGAAAGCGCGGAGCTGTTTGCTGAAGCTAAGGTCGAAATCACCAAAAGCTGGGACTTTGGCTGTATCCGTAATGAGCTGGCCGGTGCAGCGGCAGCAGGAGCAAAAACTTTGGTCAGTTCAAATATGCATACCAATTTTGGCACAGGTGGTGGCGCCACGTACCTAAAAGGCGGTGCGGGTAATCAAGAGCCCAATATTGTTGAAATGCCCGGAGTTAACATCTCTAAAAAGTACACCAACTTTACCGAAGATGAGCTGGAAAATCGCAACGGATTTGAACCGTTACAGTTGATTCCGGGTATTGATCTGGGCGTCAACGCGGTTCTGGCGGCAGAAGCTGGGCTGAGGTTAACCGTAACGCATCAGCTGACGGTCGGCCAGATCATGACTATGACCAACGAAGCCGAGTTGTTTGTCGGGGCTGAAGTAAAAGCAGAGTATAAAGCTGCACTTAACACCAGTAACATCATTCGCGCAGACGAGGTACTGAGTTTCACCCTGGCGGGAGGTGCTTTTGTGGGTGCGAAAGCCAAAGGCTCGACGCCAATGACGTTCAAGGCGCGTGGTATCAACGCCGTGTCGGGCAAAGTGTCCGGTGAAGTCTCTGCCGGGATCGGGGTAAGTAGCATCATTGAATCGATTGTGCGTGGGTCCGGCGATGTTAAATTACGGATGGTGGCCTCAGCTTCAGCTGGTGTGGGCACTGGTGTGGGTTTTGACACCACCGTGAATCCGATGTTACTCAAAGTTATCTTGTGGGATAGCATGTTCCATCACCTGACCACCAAAAAATATCAGCGTCGTCGCGATGCCAAAATGGATCTCAAAGTGAATTCGGTGGTTGTCACGCGTTGTAACGAGAAACTCCAGATGTACATGAGGCAGATCGACGCTGACCATAAAACACTAGCGGAGGCCTTATGGCGATTACCGATTGACGCCAGCCTATCGTTAAAAGGCGGGACGTTAACCCTCCATGATGAGGTATTAAAGCCACATCAACAGGCCATGGATCAATACATGAGTTCTCTGGGAGTGGATGGCGTGCATGATCTGGACGATGAAGACGAAATGATGAACGGAGAGGCTGATATCAAGAATCGTGCCCAGGCGCAACACGACGAGGCCAAGCAGGCCCAAAAAGCCATGTCGAAACGCAAAAAGGTCAAGAAAGCGCTAAAAGGGATGTTGGTACTGCTTCCACACCCGGAATCCGCGTGACCCTTGCCAACATAGAGGGCCCGGATCCCGCTGTGTTTTATTGTATAGAAAAAACCAGCTAGGCTGGGGGGGCCGTAAAGCTTACAGCTATAAGTCAGTTATACAACCCCCTTTCAATTAGATAAATACGTCTTGTGATCTGGCAACTGCAAGGTTTAATTAAGAATTGAAAGGGGGTCCCAATGGGGGACGAAAAGAGCTTAGCGCATACGCGATGGAACTGTAAATTTCATGTGGTTTTTGCACCTAAGTACCGAAGGCAGGTGTTCTATGGTGAGAAACGAAGGGCAGTAGGCAAGATACTTAGAAAACTATGTGAATGGAAAAGTGTGAATATTATTGAAGCGGTATGCTGCGCACATCATATTCATATCCTTTTAGAGATACCACCTAAGATGAGCGTTTCCTCGTTTATGGAGTATTTGAAAGGAAAAAGTAGTCTGATGCTCTATGAGCGATTTGGAGATTTGAAGTTTAAGTATAGGAATCGAGAATTTTGGTGTCGAGGGTATTATGTCGATACGGTAGGGAAACACCGGCAAGATACAAAGTTACATAAAGCACCAACTAGAGCAGGATAAAATGGGAGAGCAATAGTCGATCCCGTATTCAGGTAGCCCGTTTGCGGGCCGCAGGAAATAGTCATATGCAAATGTCAGATCAGTACGCGCCTGCTAGGGCGATGCCAGTAGGAGAGCCTTATAGGCGCATATGAAAAACCACCGGCTATGCCGATGGATAGTTTTTGGCTAGCGCTGATAGCGCTTGCGGTATTCTAATGGTGTCATGTCGTTGGATTTTTTAAACAACTCCCTAAAATAACGCACATCCTCGTAGCCTACTTCATGGCTGATGTTTTCAATAGTCTGCTTGGTTTTCTCCAGCTTATCTTTGGCAATGGAGAGCCGAATTTGCTGGATGTACTGGATGGGCGTCTGACCGGTTGCTAGTTTAAATCGCCGTTTCATCTGCCGGTCGCTCAGGTGGACTCGTTTACTCAGCACATTGACCGAGAATTCCAGGGTTGGGCTGCTGTGCATCCAGTCTTGCAACTGATGGATCAACGTATCGTTATGCTGACGGTACTGAATGAAGTTCGCCAGCGCTTTCTGTTGAATCTGATCGGCATCGCCAAAAATAAACTGGTGACAGCTTTCGCGGATCGACAGGCCAAAAAACTGTTCGACGATCAGCATCATTACCTCGCTGTATCCGCTGATCCCAGAGGTGCAGTAGCGGTTGGTGTCACAGGTGACACGGCGATCCACCAGCAAGCGGGTGTCCGGAAACATATCGCGGAACATATTGGCAAAGTGCCAGTGTGTGGTGGCGGTGCGGCTTTCCAGCATCTGTGCTTTGGCTAGCACAAATGCGCCGGAACCAATGGAGACAATTGGAATTCCGTGTGACTCGAACTGTTTGAGCCACTTAATTGTGTCCTCATCCAGAGTCGTCAGATTATTGTCTGGAAACCCGATCGAACCGATCAGCAGGATATCCGTTTGAGTTACCGGTTCTATATCAATGGTGGGCGAGATGATGACGCCTCCCATGCCCCGGATAGGTTGATTACATTGAGTGACAATATGGACGACCGGTTCCGGTGCGCCTGCCAAGTTCGCAGCAATAGACAAAATTTCGATTGGCCCGAAAATTGATGCTGTGGGTGCATCAGCGAATGCCAGGGCGGTGAGTGTTATAGATTTTCTTTCCATAGGATACCTTATCAAATGGGAGAAACAGAAATCGAACAGATGCACGATTCCACTCGTGATAGCCGAGTGTGAGATCGCATCAAAGCGGTTCTGCTTGCTTCCGAAGGCCGGAGCTGTGCAATGATTTCTCAGGCACTTCGCATTCATGAAACGACGGTTGGACGTCATATCAACGATTATTTTCAGTCAGAGAAATTTAAGCCTGAAAAAGTGGCAGCCAAAGCCGACTTTCTGCTCCCAAAACCATGCTGCTTATTGAGCACTTGGCTAAAAACACTTACTCCATCCCCGCCAAATCGTTGCCTATGTAAAAGCAGAATATGGTATTCGCTACAGCATAGCGGGTATGAATGGTCACATTATAATAGAATCTCTCATACAGAAGCCCAAGAGTGTGCTTCATAAGTTTTGCCCAGAAATGGAGCAAGCCTTTGTAGAGTATTACAATAAAGTCATGAAGCCGAACGAAGCGCCCGTATTGTTTATGTATACGGTTCATCCTACCCAGCCAACTAAACTCTGTTATGGAGTTCTACGCCGGAACAGCCAGATTTTCGTTACCCCAGTTTTAGACCCGCATCAACTCATCTACATCAATGATTTTATTGCTGTTTTGAAAGGTATAATGGCTGTTCAGTAAAATGTGTTGCTAGGCTACAAGTGATATTCGAGTTAGATCATCAATGCCTTTGGTATTGTCTTCCGCTTCTTTTCCTGTTATCTCCTTCTTTCCACCAACTTTGACTATTGTAGCTTGTAACTGGTGATAGTTGTTCTAGGGACGTCGTATATTACGCTCTAACTGCGGCTCTCGCAGATACTTCAACGTGTAAATCCTACGCACCAGTCGATCATATTCGAACAGAGCTTGTCTTGTCGGGTTAGTTGTTGAATATGTGCACAACTTTCGGAATTGCGTCATTTCTTTCAATCCTAGAGTAGCCACAATGCGATAAAGATCGCTTTTTAACGACTGATAAGGTCAAGAACAATTCGTCCTACGGGGTGAATTAAGAATTTTTATAGACCAATGGTTCTCTGGTGCAATATAGATCATGTAGCTGCTTGTTCAGATCTGAAAATGGGTCTCAAAGCGCAATTCAAACCAATGCAAAATCGCAAAGTTGCCTTTGTTTAGGCTATTATTACATATCATCGGTGATTGCTGTGGGTTTCACCTCTGAAGAGTTTCGGTACCGGATGTACTACATGGCCATAAGATTTAAACTTCCTTGCTAACCAATGAGACCCACCACAAGACTCCATTGTTACGTTCAATGGTTGATGCACTGTTAGTTGTATCTCAATAGCCAAGCACTGATTCTTAACGTCTCAATATCGCTATGTCGTCTAGCCCCTGAATGTTTATTGTTACGACATCCTCTAGCTTTAGCTGTTGGGATAGAATCGCTCGTTCTTTTCTCCATACCTTTGGCTTTAATTACGCGAGATTATAAGACTTAAGATCATCATAAGGCTTTGATGTGATGGACGCACCTCCCTTCTAGCACCGTTGTTCCAAACTAATGGTGCAACCAGTAAGAACAGGAGTAATCATCATGTCTATTAAAGTTGTCGGCATTGATATAGCCAAAAGCCTCTTTCAAGTATGCGTGTTAAATGCTGATGGACAAATCTTGTCAAACCGAAAAGTAAAGCGTGACAAGCTTCTTGATACAGTCCGTCAATTACCAGAACAAACGGCTGTTGCGATGGAGTCATGTGCAACTTCGTATCATTGGGGCAGAATATTTCAAGAGCTGGGACATAGCGTAGCTCTTATATTCCAGCTCAGCACGTAAAGCCATTTGTTGGGCGGCAAAAGAACGATGCTAATTATGTTGAGTCAGCGAAGTCG
>NZ_JAWOUT010000025.1:0-38431 GCF_033339515.1 Vibrio sp. 2130-1 | reverse complement strand
TGGTAGTTCAGTTGGTTAGAATACCGGCCTGTCACGCCGGGGGTCGCGGGTTCGAGTCCCGTCCACTCCGCCACTTAATATCGACAACCTCGCTTATGCGAGGTTTTGTCAAATCTAGAATATGAAAATTCTATAGGGGTGTAGCTCCAATTGGCAGAGCAGCGGATTCCAAATCCGCGTGTTGGGAGTTCGAATCTCTCCACCCCTGCCACATATCAGGCTCTGACTTAGGTCAGAGCCTTTTTTGTATCTGGTTTCTTCTCATTATTACAGCTTATTTCTACTCTTATCCCGTAAGTATGGCTTTCTGCTGTACTTTGGCAGCATTTAATCTACTGAACGAACAAAACTACAGTTAGCTGTAATGATCAGTGGCCCGAAATTTTAATAATAAAGGGGAATCACTATTTATATTTAGTTACACTCAACCGATCTGGATTAATGAGTAACTATGTATGGATATATCTCGTCGACGCTTTCTTCAATCATCCTTAGCAATCTCCGCGCTTGCCGTTCTACCTGCATGTTCTCTATCTAGGAGCACTAATAAGCAGGGGCAATATATATACGATATCACTGCAGAGCCTTCTACTGCAGAATTGGTCCCTGGGTTTAACACAGACGTACTCGCATTTAATGGTTCGATTCCAGCGCCTGTGATTCGTTGTCGCCAAGGCGAGAAAGTTATAATTCGGTTTACTAACAAGCTTTCAGAGCCGACTACAATCCACTGGCATGGCTTGCGAATCCCTATTGAAATGGATGGTGTCCCTTTCTTGAGCCAGCAGCCTATCATGCCAGGTGAAACATTCGTTTATGAATTTACACCACCAGATGCGGGCACATTTTGGTATCACCCACATATGAATAGTGTGAAGCAGCTTGGTATGGGCTTAGTCGGGCTAATTGTCGTTGAAGAGGCAGAGCCGGTTCAGTTTGATGAAGAGCATGAAGTCGTCCTCAAGCATTGGCATTTAGACAAACTAGGTCAGTGGAAGAACCTTATGGTGCCGCGCTTGAGCGCTCGTATGGGGACTCCCGGAGAGTGGAGTAGCGTCAATGGTGTGCATGAACCTGTTTATACGCTGAAGCAGAATGCCACTACGCGATTAAGAATTGCTAATGTCGATAATACCATTACTTACCCGATCGCTATTGAAGGTGCAGAGGCTTGGGTTATTGCTATTGATGGTAATCCTGTTAAAGCGCCTTATAAGCTCACTCAGCACAAAATTGGTCCGGGAATGAGGTTAGATATCGGATTGATTGCTCCGAAGGCTGGAACACGTGTTTATGTGCGTCAAATGAAAGGACGCTTCCCATTCCCTTTGTGCGAGTTTGACGTTGTTGAGTCTGACTTGCCGAGCAACCAGAAACTGCCTTTATTACCTCTCAACCCTGTGCCAGCTCTCGATTTGAAAAATGCAGAGCAAATCGATTATGTGTTTGAGTGGGAGGGGGCGATCACTCCTGCTGATAAATCGGGCAAAGCGATACCTAAGTTCTGGCTGATGAACAAACGGGCTTGGGAGGGAATGAGCAAAGATAATATTCCAGCGCCGCTTTCAACATTGGAGATGGGAAAAACCTATATCTTCAACCTAAAGAACGTCACCCAATATCATCATCCTATTCATCTTCATGGACACACATTTACGGTTCTTGAGTTAGATGGCAAAAAACTCGACGAACCGTTTCATACCGATACGGTCTTGCTTGGAAATAACGGCAGTGCGAAAGCGGCATTTGTTGCAGATAACCCAGGACGTTGGATGTACCATTGTCATGTGATCGAACACATGAAGACGGGTTTGATGGGTTACATCGAAGTAAAGTGACTCCTGTAACTTTTAAAATCTTGATAAGTTTTAAGCGCTATACTTTGCTGAATTCTAAGATTGTATAATCACTATTGCCGTAAATTTGATTACAATGTCGCCATTAACTTTTCTGGGGGAATTATGGGACAACTATCCGTTTTGGGTTTTATTGCATTGGGTGGTGCATTTGGTGCATGTTCTCGTTACTTAATTTCTGAACTTTGTGTCATTTTATTGGGGCGTGGTTTTCCATATGGTACGTTAACCGTTAACGTTGTTGGCTCATTTATGATGGGCTTATTGATAGCAGCTTTCGATAATGAACTTTTGGCAACGGAACCTTGGCGACAAGTGATTGGCTTGGGTTTTTTAGGGGCACTAACGACGTTTTCCACCTTCTCGATGGATAATGTGTTGCTTATGCAGCAGGGCGCTTTCTTTAAGATGGGGTTGAACGTATTGTTGAATGTCGTGTTAAGTATTTCAGCTGCGTGGATAGGCTTTCAATTATTGATGCGCAGCTAGCAAAGTAGTTAAAAGTTGAACAGGTCGGCTTGGTTTCACCAAGCCGTTTTTATATACTGACATCACTTGTCGGAGTGCCATAAGGCTGAGACCGTTAATTCGGGATCCGTTGAACCTGATCAGATTAGAATCTGCGAAGGGAACAAGAGAAGATATTCACACCGGAGTTCTTTCTGGTTGATCTATCAAAAGTCGAATGTTGTTACAGGCAAATATCGTAAGCTTTAACTAGCCTTAATTTGACTCCTCTTGTCGCATCTATCCGCCAAGCATTTTTATCCAATTACTTTTTATCTAGTATAACAAAGCAAGGAAAAATGCTATGTCGAGTCGCAAACAAGCGAGACTGGAAGCAAAACAGTTCATTGATACACTCTCGGTACAACCGTACCCCAATTCAAGCAAAGTCTACGTAGAAGGCTCACGTCCAGATATTCGTGTGCCAATGCGTGAAATATCACTCGCTGATAGCCTTATTGGAGGCACAAAAGAAGCGCCTATTTTCGAGCCTAATGAGCCAGTACGCGTTTACGATACCTCGGGTGTATACACAGATCCAGAGCACACCATAGACCTCTATAGCGGCTTACCTAAGCTGAGAGAAGGGTGGATTGAAGAGCGTGCCGATACTGAGCTACTTGATGAAGTAAGCTCGGTGTACACCAAAGAACGCTTAGAAGACGAAACACTAGACGATCTTCGTTACGGTAATCTACCACGTATTCGACGTGCCAAAGATGGCCATTGTGTGACCCAATTGCACTATGCTCGCAAAGGTATTATTACCCCAGAAATGGAATATATCGCGCTGCGTGAAAACATGGGGCGTGCCAAGTATCGCGATGAAGTGCTGAATCAACAGCATCCGGGTCAAAGCTTTGGTGCGAACCTACCAAAGGACATTACTGCAGAGTTTGTGCGTAAAGAAGTCGCCGAAGGTCGCGCTATTATCCCTTCTAATATCAACCACCCAGAATCCGAACCAATGATCATTGGGCGTAACTTTTTGGTCAAAGTGAACGCCAACATCGGTAACTCATCGGTCACTTCTTCGATTGAAGAAGAAGTAGAGAAACTAGTGTGGGCGACGCGCTGGGGTGGCGATACCGTTATGGATCTCTCTACTGGACGCAATATTCACGAAACTCGCGAGTGGATTCTACGTAACAGTCCGGTTCCGATCGGTACCGTGCCAATGTACCAAGCGCTTGAGAAAGTGAACGGTGTTGCGGAAAACCTTAACTGGGAAGTGATGCGCGATACCCTGATTGAGCAAGCAGAGCAGGGCGTTGACTACTTTACTATCCATGCCGGTTTACTACTTCGTTATGTGCCAATGACTGCAAAACGCGTTACTGGCATCGTCTCTCGTGGTGGTTCTATCATCGCGAAATGGTGTTTAGCGCATCACCAAGAAAGCTTCTTATATACCCACTTCCGAGAGATCTGTGAAATCTGTGCTAAGTATGATGTGGCACTTTCTCTCGGTGATGGTCTGCGTCCTGGCTCGGTGGCCGATGCTAACGACGAAGCGCAATTTGCAGAGCTTCGTACCCTTGGTGAGTTAACCAAGATAGCGTGGGAATATGACGTACAGGTGATTATCGAAGGTCCTGGTCATGTTCCAATGCACATGATCAAAGAGAATATGGAAGAGCAGTTGGAGCACTGTCATGAAGCTCCTTTCTATACGCTTGGTCCGCTCACGACAGACGTCGCTCCTGGTTACGACCATATTACTTCAGGCATTGGCGCAGCCATGATTGGTTGGTATGGCTGTGCGATGCTTTGCTACGTAACTCCGAAAGAGCATCTTGGCTTACCAAACAAAGAAGATGTGAAAGTAGGAATGATCACTTATAAGCTTGCTGCGCACGCCGCTGATTTAGCGAAGGGACACCCAGGCGCACAAGTGCGTGATAACGCGCTTTCTAAAGCTCGCTTCGAGTTCCGCTGGGAAGACCAATTCAACTTATCACTCGACCCTGATACCGCACGCGCTTTCCATGACGAAACCTTGCCTCAAGAGTCTGGAAAAGTTGCCCACTTCTGTTCGATGTGCGGGCCAAAGTTCTGCTCGATGAAGATCTCGCAAGAGGTTCGAGAGTATGCGAAAGACACAGAGCAAGTTGCTGCGGACCAAGCTATCTCAATCAAAATGCTGGATGACCCTCTTGAGGGGATGCGTCAGAAATCGCAAGAATTTAGAGAGTCAGGTTCTGAGCTATACCACCCAGCAGCACATGCCGAGGTAAGTGACTAATGAGCAAAATCCTTATTCCGTCATCATTGATTGAACTGACAGGTTTAGTTCAGCAATGTTTGTTGTTGGCGAAAGAACAGGGTTTTAGCATCGAAGACATTGAGTTGGGTGTGAGCCCAACTCAATCTATTCAGCTTGTTCGCGACCAACAGAACACACGCATAACGACAGATCTTATTGATGGTTATGATTCTGAGCATGAGAGTTCATTTGTGCTCTATTACCGCTCTGCTTTATCGGTAGAAGCGTGCGCTAAGCAACCGTCGAAAGCGATTCATATTGGCATTGCTGATACGCAGGTATCCGATGAAAAGGAGAAAGTGCTTCAGCTTGATATCTGGCGTCACCCAATTAACAACGAAGTGAGAGCGCTTTCCATTGAGTCCAAATTCAACGCAATGTTCGATCCCGAACATCACCTTGCTTGGATAGTAACGCTGACAGTACTCGATTTTCCTATCGAAGATGCGTTAACACTTGCTCGAGGAATGCTAACTCTACAAGCGAATGTTTCACGTGAAACACTGTTGAATGACAACCTTGACGAGGTTCAATCAACTCAGTGGGCTGACCAATTTGATGATTTCCCCACACCTGTACTGGAGGATAACCGACTAGGTATTCAAGTTGGTTGGTCTGCACAAGGCGAGAGCGTTAGCTTTCCAACTCTAACTAAGCAAAGTCTAGGGCTCTATCCAGTCGTTGATGATGTTGCTTGGATTGAGCGTCTACTGCCACTAGGCATCGACACTATTCAACTGCGAATCAAGAACCCACAACAAGCCGATTTAGAACAACAGATCATTCGAGCAATTGAGCTGGGTCGTCAGTATCAAGCACAAGTGTTCATCAATGACTATTGGCAGTTGGCAATCAAGCATGGCGCTTATGGCGTTCACCTAGGACAAGAAGACATAGAAGAATCGAATTTGGCTCAGCTAACTAAAGCCGGCATTCGTCTTGGTCTTTCTACTCATGGTTATTATGAGCTACTGCGCATCGTACAAATTCATCCTAGTTACATCGCGCTAGGACATATTTTCCCAACCTCCACTAAACAGATGCCATCGAAACCACAAGGTTTGGTGCGCTTGGAACTGTATCAAAAGCTGATTGATAGCATTCCTTATGGAAACACAGAGTTGGTTTTCCTTCCCGCAAAAGAGAAAGCAGGTAGTGACTATGTGCTTGGCTTTCCGACGGTCGCGATTGGTGGCATTGACCAATCTAATGCAGACCAAGTTTGGCAAACGGGTGTTTCTAGTTTGGCGGTTGTGCGTGCTATTACGTTGGCAGAATCACCTCAGTCCGTTATCGAGTTTTTTGCACAACTGATGAAGGAAAGACAACTAACGTTTACTGAGCAGAATAGTGAATTGGCGGATACCAAGAGAGGCGAGCATGCTCACGGATAAGCAGTTCCTTCGCTATCAACGCCAAGTCGCTCTGCCTGAAATTGCTGAAAGTGGGCAAGAGCGCTTGAGCAAATCGCATGTGCTGATCATCGGTTGTGGTGGGTTAGGGAGCGCAGCGAGTTTGTACTTGGCATCAGCGGGTGTTGGTAAATTGGTTGTGGTTGATGACGATGAAGTTGATAGCAGTAACCTACAGCGTCAGATCATTTATCGTGAACAAGACCTCCAAGTTGCGAAAACAAAAGCGACTGTAAAGCAACTCAATGAACTTAATTCTATGGTCCAAGTTCGTGCTCTCAATAAGCGATTAGACAAAGCACAGCTCCAGCTTGAGGTGATGCTGGCGGATGTGGTGCTCGACTGCACCGATAACATGCCAACGCGCCAGCTCATTAACCAAGTTTGTTTCGAACAAAATACGCCGCTCATCTCGGCGGCAGCAATTGGTTGGCAAGGGCAATTCGCTGTCTTTGATTACCAAATACCAAGTGAACAAGAATCGCAGAGTAAAGCCTGTTATCGCTGTTTGTATCCGTTCGACGAATTACCGCAAACGCAAAAGTGCAGTGAGAGCGGTGTCGTCGGTCCGGTGGTGGGTACACTTGGCAACTACCAAGCGATAGCGGCAATTCAAAAACTGGCGACGGGAAAGTTTCATGTCGAGACTGCCAAGTTACACCTGTTCGATGGATTGAAGCTGCAATGGCAAACCATGGCGATAAGTAAAGATAAACAGTGCCAAGTGTGTGCTCAGATTTAGCTTACGAGTAATGGGCAGAATTAAGAGAGTTGGAAGCAATGACGTTATCAGAACAACAAACAACACAAATGACAGCTGCTGACTTAGATGTGATCACTATTGTCATCAATGACCAGTCACATCAAGTTGCCAGTGAGTCAAATCTACAGCAAATCATTAGTCAATTTGCGCTGCCTGAAATGGGCTGCGTTTTTGCAATTAATAACAATGTTGTGCCGCGCAGTGAGTGGGCTAGCACAGTTCTTTCACAGGGAGATAGCATCTCTTTGTTTCAAGCGATCGCAGGGGGTTAAAGTCGATGCTTAAAATTGGTGATAAACAATTCGAATCAAGACTGTTCACGGGAACAGGGAAGTTTGCCAACAGCCGATTAATGGCAGAAGCGATTCAAGTATCGGGTTCTCAACTTGCGACCATGGCGTTGAAGCGTGTGGATGTGAACGACCAACAAGACGATATTATGCTGCCGTTAGTACAAGCGGGTGTGAACTTATTGCCGAACACCTCAGGTGCAAAGAATGCTAAAGATGCTGTGTTTGCAGCACAATTGGCGAGAGAAGCGTTGGGTACTAACTGGTTAAAACTAGAAATTCATCCAGACCCGAAGTACTTGATGCCCGATCCAATTGAGACACTAGCAGCCGCTGAGCAACTGGTTCGTGAGGGTTTCATTGTCCTGCCTTATTGTCATGCTGACCCGGTTCTGTGTAAACGATTGGAAGAAGTAGGCTGTGCTGCAGTCATGCCATTAGGTGCGCCGATCGGTTCTAACAAAGGGATAGTTTCTCACGATTTCCTAGAGATCATCATCGACCAAGCTAATGTTCCTGTCGTTGTTGATGCGGGTATTGGTGCTCCTTCACATGCCGCGCGTGCGATGGAAATGGGCGCGGATGCCGTGCTCGTCAATACAGCGATTGCAGCTTCGAGCGATCCCGTTGCGATGGCGAAGGCATTTAAGTTGGCGGTAGAGTCCGGGCGTATGGCTTATGAAGCTGGACTTGCCGGTAAGGTTTCTCATGCGGTTGCGTCGAGTCCACTGACGTCATTCCTAGATGAACTTTAGTCCTAGATTGGTTTAGCTATTAAGCGAGGAAAGCATGAGCTTCGTTGAACAATTTAAGCAGCTTAATTGGGATGATATTTCGATGTCGATCTACGCGAAAACGGCACAAGATGTCGAGCGGGCATTGAATAAACCCAAACGTGATTTGGAAGACTTTAAAGCGCTAATTTCACCAGCGGCTGAAGCGTACTTAGAGCAAATGGCGCAGCTGTCATATTCGGCAACTCGTAAGCGCTTTGGTAATACCATGTCGCTTTACATTCCATTATACCTCTCTAACTTGTGTGCCAATGCTTGTACTTATTGTGGCTTCTCCATGGAGAACAGAATCAAGCGTCGTACTTTGAATAGGGACGAAGTGGCTGCAGAAGTTGAAGCCATTAAACGCATGAAGTTTGATAGCGTATTGCTGGTGACTGGTGAACACGAAACCAAAGTGGGCATGAAATACTTTCGCGAAATGGTGCCGATGATTAAGAAGCGCTTTAACTATTTAGCGATGGAAGTGCAGCCACTTGATCAAGACGAATACGCTGAACTCAAGACATTGGGTTTAGATGCGGTGATGGTTTATCAAGAAACGTATCATCCTTCGACGTATGCCGAGCACCATTTGCGTGGCAATAAGGTGGATTTCGAATACCGATTGGATACACCCGATCGTCTTGCAAAAGCAGGCATCGATAAGATCGGTATTGGTGCTTTGATAGGATTGGAAGAGTGGCGTACCGATTGCTTTTATGTGGCTGCGCACTTGGACTATCTTGAGCGCACGTATTGGCAGACTCGTTACTCAATTTCTTTCCCACGTTTACGTCCTTGTGAGGGCGCGCTCCAACCAAAATCAGTCATGACGGATAAGCAGCTTGTGCAGTTGATTTGCGCTTATCGCTTGTTGAATCCAGAAGTGGAGTTGTCATTATCGACTCGTGAATCACCGAAGTTCAGAGACAATGCATTACCGTTAGGTATCACCAGTATGTCTGCTGCATCGAAAACTCAGCCGGGTGGGTATGCGATGGATGATGTTGAACTCGAGCAGTTTGAGATCAGTGATGAGCGAAGTGCTGGTTCTGTGGAAGAGATGATTCGAGCCAAAGGTTTTGACCCTGTATGGCGAGATTGGCACTCAGCGTATTCTGGTTAAGTAGCAAAGAAAGCCACTGGTCATCGTTATGTTTCACGTGAAACATAGGCAAAAAAAGAGGGTTGATGCAAAACATCAACCCTCTACTTTTTTCTAGCTTCTAGCTTCTAGCTTCTAGCTTCTAGCTTCTAGCTTCTAGCTTCTAGCTTCTAGCTTCTAGCTTCTAGCTGTGTGCTACTGGTAGCGTTGCTTGACGAAGCCACTCTTTCACATCACCTTCAACCAGCGGGCTGATCTCATCCCACACTTTCTGATGGTAATCATTCAGCCAAGCAAGTTCTGGACGAGTTAGCATATCAACGTTGATGTTGCGCTTGTCGATTGGGCAACGTGTTAGCGACTCAAATGACAGAACAGGGAAGTCACCGTTAGTTGGGGTTTCAACAACAAGCTCTAGGTTCTCGATACGGATACCAAACGCATCTGCACGGTAGTAACCTGGCTCGTTGGATAGCACCATACCTTCTGTTAGAGGCACGTCGATTTGCTTCTTAGAAATGCTAGCCGGACCTTCATGAACACTTAGAAAGTGACCAACACCGTGACCAGTACCGTGATCGTAATCGTAGCCTTCCGCCCATAGGTGTTGACGAGCTAGCGTATCGATTTGGTAACCACGTGTGCCTTTCGGGAAACGTGCACGAGCAACACCGATGTGACCTTTTAGTGCGAGAGTGAATTGTTTAATCATCTCTTGTGAAGGCTGACCGATCGCAATTGTACGTGTGATGTCTGTTGTGCCATCTAGGTACTGACCACCTGAATCCACTAGGTAAAGCGTGTTCAGTTCTAGCTTGCCAGGTTCAGGTTGGTTCTCGTGGTTGTAGTGACACATCGCTGCGTTGCCGCCTGCTGCCGAAATAGTATCGAAGCTAAGGTCCATAAGCGTTGGGTCTTCGCTACGGAACGCTTCCAGTTTGTCTGCCAGCGTCGCTTCATCATGCAGATTACCTGCAACGACTTCTGCATCTAACCAAGATAGGAACTTGCTCATCGCCACGCCATCACGGATATGACATGCTTTCATGCCTGCGATTTCAACTGCGTTCTTCGCTGCTTTTGGCATTAGGCATGAGTCAGCTTTACTCACCACTGATGCGCCAGCATTTTGAAGAACCAACTTAAACCATGCGTTACTTGTCGCAGGGTCAACCAATACATTCTTGCCAGTTAGAGTTTCTAGCCGTGCTTGCAATGCTTCTGGGTGATGAACTGTTACGCCAGAACCAACGTGAGCGTCAAACTCAGCAGGTAGGCGAGTTGGATCTAGGAAATATTCCACGCTTGAATCTGAATGCAGAATCGCGTGAGAAAGCAGAACTGGTAGACGTGATACATCTAGACCACGAACGTTGAGCAACCAACAGATAGAATCAAGTGCTGTGATTACTGCGCTGTCTGCGCCGGCTTTTTTCACTAGCTCTGCGATTTCTTGACGTTTGCTTTCACTTGATTGTCCAACCGCTTCTGTTGCCATTAGGCGAACATCAGAAACCACAGGAGCAGGGCGGTCGTGCCACAGCTCATCAATTGGGTTGCTGGCGAGAATCTTAAGCTCAAGTGCGCCTGCAAGTTTTGCTTGTGCCATGTCTAGCCAAGCAGAGTTGTGCATGCGAGGGTCGATTGCCACAGACGCGCCATTTGCAAGATGGTCTTTAATCCAATCTAGTGCAGGCTCTTCAATCAAGTGACGGTATTCGAATAGATCAGCAGGAACCTGCTTTGTTACTTGTACTGTGTAGCGACCATCAACAAAGATAGCGGCTTTGTCTTTGGTGATTACCGCAGCACCAGCAGAACCAGTAAAGCCAGTTAGCCAATGTAAACGCTCGTTGTGCGCTGGTACGTATTCACCCAAGTACTCGTCTTCATGAGGGACAAGTAGGGCATCAATATTATGTTGTGCTAGCCATTCGCGAATTGCATTCACGCGGCTTTGGGTATCGTTGTGCATCTGTGTTATTCCTTCAAATTACCGCTCCTTCATGCTCAGGTGTGGGAGCTGTTTCCATCTGCTTCATGCAGTTTACGATTCCATTGAGGTTCGCAATCACTTCAATAGAGTCGGAGTACAACTAGGCCATAGATGAGCCAAAAAGGACTACGACAGTTAAGCTACTCATTTTAGCCGCTAAGCGCAAATTGAGTGCGGTGTTTTTATCTAAGGTGATCGGTTTTTTGTGTGATCATCGTACGTAGCCAGCCTAATGCAGGGTCGTTTTCTCTATCTCGGTGCCAGAATAAAGTGTAAGCCATAGGTGGGAATTCTAACGGTAGTGGCAGCACGACCAAATCAAGCTGTTTGGCCGCAAGTTGCACAAAATGACTTGGCGCAGTAAAGATAAAGTCGGTGTATGAACATAAACTTGCGGCACTGTTAAAGTCGGGCACGGTGACGGCAATATCGCGGTCGGCGCCAATATCTGCAAGGCGATAATCCAGCAACCAACGGTCGTTGCCATCACAGCGTACTTGTACATGGCGTAGGGCGAGATAGGCTTCCAGATTCCAAGGTTGTTTTAGCGCAGGATGGTTTTTGCGAATGATGCACATTTGGTAATCACGATAAATTTCCAACTCGCAAATGTCATCGGGTGGTTGAAGAGTCAGCTTGGCATCGTTTATATCGATATCTTTTCCAGTTAGGCCTAAATCCAGTTCGCCGCGTTGAAGCATTTTAAATGTATTATCCGACCACGGGTGTGTGCTGATTGTCACGCCAGGTGCTTGTTGAAAAATCGCCGGTAAGAAATGGGGTAGAATGAGAGGGTAGACACTCTCTACCGCTGCTATTTGAAAACGGTATTCGCTGCTTTGCGGAGAAAACTCTTCGGGTTGAGTCAGCACTTCTAACTGATTTATCAACAGATCCAGTTTCGGTTTAAGAAACAATGCGCGCGGCGTAGGTGTTAATCCATGTGAGTTTCGAGTGAAAAGCGGGTCATCAAATTGAATGCGCAGTTTAGCCAGTGATTTACTTACGGCGGATTGGCTTAAGCACAATCGGTGGGCCGCACGAGTAACATTTAACTCTTCAATCAGCACTTTAAAGCAGACCAATAGATTTAAATCGATACGAGCCAGTTTTTCGACGTTCACAGTGAATTTCCTCTGAGGAATAATGCTCATGATTATACATCATTTCCATTCATATCATCAGATGATTAAGCTTTACCCAAAGTTCTTTATCCAATTCGGAGTGTTGTGTGTCTAGCCAGTTTTCTAATAGTAAAAAACAGATGGCGTTATTGACCCTTTTGGTTCTTTTCAGTCCTTTAGCGATTGATATTTATCTACCTGCTTTACCTCTTATTGCTTCCACTTTTCAGGTCGATAATGCGCTAGCACAAGACACGATCACTTGGTTCTTATTTGCTATGGGTGTTGGTCAGCTATTCGCAGGTCCCCTAGCAGATAAACTCGGACGTCGAACTGTTGCATTGGGCGGTATCACCATTTACGCGATGAGCGCTTTATTGGCGTGGAGTGCTCAAAATATTGAGTGGATGTTGGTTTCCCGACTGCTACAAGGCTTAGGTGCGTGTGCGACATCGGTAGCAGCCTTTGCAACAGTTCGCGATATCTTTGGCCCGGAAAAAAGCGGCAAAATGATCAGCTACCTTAACGGTGCGATTTGTTTCATTCCGGCTTTAGCTCCAATTCTAGGTAGCTGGTTAACTCAGCAATTTGACTGGCGTGCTAACTTTAGCTTTATGGCTGGTTTTGCTGTGGTGTCTGGATCATTGATGTTTTTCATGATGAAAGAGACTAACCCGTCAACAGAAAAGCAAGCCGTGTTTAAGCTTAGTCGGTATTGGGCAGTGCTTAGCACACCATCTTTTGTTTTCCATGCGTCATTATGCTTGATGGCGATGGCGGTTATTCTTGCTTACGTTACCTCAGCACCGTCGGTATTGATGACGGGGATGGGGCTGTCGATGAATGAATTCACTTTCTGGTTTGGTGTAAATGCGGTGATAAACATTGCGGCATGTATGCTGGCGCCTAAGTTTATGGAGCGCGTTGGAACTCACAACACCTTGGTCACCGGGATCTCAACTCTGGGTCTCGCAGGTGTGATCATGCTAGTGATGAATGGTCAGAATACCGCGCTTTCTTTCATGTTACCTATCTTTATGTCTTCTGTAGGTTTTGCATTCATTCTGGGTGCAGCGGCAGGGAAAGCGTTAGAACCGTTTGGTGATAAGGCGGGCACGGCAGCTGCACTGCTTGGATTGTTCCAAATGAGTGGCTCTGGTTTGTTGGTGGGTACACTGCAACGCTTATCTCTGGATCCGCAAACCTTGATCGCAATTCATATGTGGGTCCTATTACCTGCGTTGGTCGTTCTGTTTACAAAAGCAGGGAAGAACTGGCACTCGAGCTTTGCGAAAGCGTAAATCAGTGTAATTTAGTATTTTCCAATGTAAGTAAGGCGTGTATATTTGTCACTCAGACTTTTCCTGACACCATAACGGAACTCAAAAAGTAATGTCGTTAACCACGTATGAAATGGCTCGTATTCTAGAGCAAATGGAAGATTCACCAGAAAAGGTGATGTTTGGCAAGTTGCTTAATGAGCTGGGTAATCAAAGCTCCGAGCGTATTCGTAGTGCGGCTAAACAAGTACCTCTGCCAATTTTGCGTGATATCGTGTACCAATTTCAGCAAGTGATTGAGTCACGCAAAGATGAACAAGTCGAGCAGATGGCAAAAGACCTCGCTCAGCAAGGTATCTCAGCAGAAGAGCTACTGGCTTACTTGAATAAATAATAAAAAATCCCCGCATGATGCGGGGATTTTTTTAGCTCGTCATTTTCTTTTTCAGGATGTGGTCCAAAGACAGCGGTCCTGGCCCCCATACGATTACGATAAGAATCATCAATCCCCAAAGTTGGTGGTCATAAAAACCTTTCTCCCACAACAGTGGGTAAGAGATCACTGCGATGATGTTGAACACAAACAGCATTGCTGCCATCGGGCGGGTAATCAATCCCAGTGCCAAGAACACCGGTAGAACCAACTCCGCAGCCGTACCTAAATAAGCCGCCAATTCCCATGGCAAGATTGGCACTTGGTATTCCAGCTCAAATAAGTACAGCGTGCTATCCCAAGATGAGATTTTGATTAGTCCTGAATTGAAGAACACCCAAGCAACCCAAAAGCGGCAAAAGAGAAGTAGTAAAGGGACAAAGGCTGCTTGTAAGGTACTGATTAAATCGTCGTACCGATTCACTAAGTTTTTAACCGTATCCGTCATAGAGTGCTCCTTAGATTGATTGCAATGTAAAGCCGTCAACAATATCGAGTGCCATGATGCGATTGAGATGAGCGAGTAAAACTTCAGGTATTTCGCTCAAACTCTGCTTCTGCTCTAAACATTGCAGCAGTTGGAACACATCAGCATCGAGTGCGTGACACAAGGCTTCTCCATTGGCTTGAATCGAGATGACACCTTGCTGTAATTGGTTGATATTAAGTTGTTCGAATTGCCCAGTTTGAATCGCGCTAAATAGATCGAATACTGCGTAGTTGGAGTCAAAGCTGCGGCAGCCCTTTTTAAGGTGTAAGACTAAAGTGGGTTGTTGCTCTTCACTCACTTCGCCAAGTAACGCAAGCGGTTTTAATTCCGCTGCATTGGATTGCTCATACTGTGCTTGACGAGCTAGGTCGATATGCCACTCGAAGCGTGCGACTTCAGGGCTGTAAGGTGCTTGTGCGATCACCTGACTGAACTGCATGATGGTGTCTTGAAAGCCTTCGCCATAATGCACCACATTTCCTTCTTCTAATGGGTAAGAAAGAACATGCTGGCGAGCTATCTGTTCAAAGCATTCTTCACCAAGCAGCGCTTCAACCATCGGGTAGGTCGCGGACAACACTTCGCTTAAGCTGACGATAAAGTTATTGCGGTAAATTTGTATGCGTTCATCAGCGGTAAACTCATCACTGGCAATATCGCAGTCTTCACCGAGCGCTTGATAGTGCAGGGCTTTAGCAAACTGGCTTTGTAAGGTGGCTAGATTCATGATGCCTTCCTTGGTTCGCTTTGTTCACTTGGAAGTGTGCCTTGCAACAGTAGTTGCGATGCTTTCTGCGCTTCTTCGAGCAAGACTTCTGGCGCGGGGATATCCAAATCCCATTCAATCAACGTATGACGTGGACCGTGTTTTTTTGTCCACTGTGAAAACAACTGCCAAACTTCATCGCTAACTGGGCGGCTATGGGTATCAATCCATATCTCACCTTTGTCGAGTTGTTTAATGGTAAAACCTGCCAAGTGAATCTCATCCACTTTGTCGGCCGGAATCGCATCTAGGTATGTGTCGCAATCAAAACCGTGGTTGAACGCCGAAACATAAACATTGTTTAAATCGAGCAATAAACGACAGTCAGTGCGCTTTTGCACTTCGGTAAGAAACTCCCATTCGCTGATGGTCGAATGTTGAAACTTCACATAACTAGATGGGTTCTCTATCAAGATCTCGCGTTGCAAATATTCCTGCACTTCATTCACGTTACGAGTGAACACGTTGAGCACTTCTTCCGTATACGGAAGTGGAAGCAGGTCATTAAAGTAGTGACCGCCGTTTTCACTCCAACTTAAATGGTCAGAAACAAGGATTGGATCGATTGAGTCAATCAGTGCTTTAAGTTGCGCAAGATGCTTTTGACTAACACGTTCCACCGAACCTAGCGACAAACCAATACCGTGGCAGCTAATTTGATATTGCTCGCGAAGCGTTTGTAGCTGATGGCGCTCTGTTGCATTGGGTTGGAAATAGTTTTCACTGTGGATTTCTAACCAAGACAACTCGGGTTGGTTTTGGCTAAAGTAATCGAGGTGAGGAGTTCTTAATCCAACTCCAACAAGGTCGTGGAAGGTGTGGTGTTTCACGTGAAACTCCTTTTCAAATCGTGCGGGAAGAGAAGGATGCGTCTTGGCTTTGCGTTGGTTGAGCGTCAACGCATCCTCACAATAGCTAGCGATAAAAGATTATGAAGAAGAAGTGCTACCGCCAGCGAGCTTGTCACAAAGACCTTTTGGTACGACTACGAATGCGTCTTTTTGGTTATCTTCTTTAGAAGTACCAGCGCATGAGCTGCTTTTTGTTGCACAGTCGTTTTTACCTGCTTTAGAAACGCCATAGCACTTTTCTTTTTCAGCAGCGACAGCTGGAGCTGCAGTTAGCATTGTGCCACCAAGAGCTAGAAGACCAGTAACAGCAGCAGTAACAGCTAGATTCGACTTTTTCATAATAAATTCCTCTGAATGATTTCCTTTACTTTAAGTTGGCAAGATGAATCGCCTGTTTTGGCGTTTTTGTTATCAACTTGCTTAACTTAAAAGATAGGAAACTGGCTAAAAAACTTTCAGAAAAATTTCTGAAGTAAATGGGTTTGCAGGGTCAAATAGGTATAACTAATTGATGTATTGGGCAAAAAAACATCAATTTTTTTATCAAGTTTTGTCTAAACAGCACCCGGTTGTTTAGGTTATAATCGGTTTTTATGTATAAATAACCAGTAGCTCTCATCATGATGGATCCATCTCTATTACTCGACGGTTTGAACGATAAACAACGTGAAGCCGTTGCAGCACCTCTAGAAAACTTGCTCGTTCTTGCTGGCGCAGGAAGTGGTAAGACACGCGTTCTTGTTCACCGTATCGCTTGGCTGATGTCGGTCGAGCAAGCTTCTCCGTTTTCAATCATGTCGGTAACCTTTACCAATAAGGCGGCGGCAGAGATGCGTGGACGTATCGAAGAGCTAATGATGGGCAGTGCAGGCGGTATGTGGAATGGTACTTTCCACGGCATTTGTCACCGTATTCTGCGTGCGCACTATCTTGATGCCAAGCTACCGGAAGATTTCCAAATCATCGACAGTGACGACCAACAGCGTCTGCTAAAGCGTTTGATCAAAGCGCAAAACCTCGATGAGAAGCAATGGCCAGCACGCCAAGTGGCATGGTGGATTAACGGCAAGAAAGACGAAGGTCTGCGCCCGTCGCACATTGATGCGTACCATGATCCAGTGACCAAGACATATCTGCAGTTGTACACCGCTTACCAAGAGGCGTGTGACCGTGCTGGTTTAGTCGATTTTGCGGAAATCTTGCTGCGCGCACATGAGCTACTGCGTGATAACAAGTTCGTCCGTGAACACTACCAAGCACGCTTTAAGCATATCTTGGTGGACGAGTTCCAAGATACCAACAACATTCAATATGCTTGGCTACGTATGATGGCGGGTCCTGAGTGTCACGTGATGATCGTAGGTGATGACGACCAGTCGATTTATGGTTGGCGTGGTGCAAAAGTCGAGAATATTGAGAAGTTTACGCTCGAATTCCCAAGCGTAAATACCATTCGTCTTGAGCAAAACTACCGTTCAACCAAGACCATTCTGGAAGCATCTAACACCCTGATTGCGAATAACACCGAGCGTATGGGTAAAGAGTTGTGGACGGATGGCGTGGTCGGTGAGCCCATCTCGGTTTACAGCGCTTACAACGAATTAGATGAAGCCCGTTTTGCGGTGAACAAAATCAAAGAGTGGCAAGACAAGGGCGGTGCTCTGAATGACGCTGCGATGCTTTACCGTAACAACGCCCAGTCGCGTGTTCTGGAAGAAGCGTTAATTCAAGCCGGTCTGCCTTACCGTATCTACGGCGGCATGCGATTCTTCGAACGTCAGGAAATCAAAGATGCCTTGAGCTACATGCGTCTGATTGCCAACCGTAACGATGATGCGGCGTTTGAACGTGTGGTGAATACGCCAACGCGTGGTTTGGGTGATAAGACGCTTGAAACCATCCGTTTTGCGGCTCGTGACCGTGGTTGCACCATGTGGGAAGCGAGTGTGGCAATGTTGGACGAGAAGGTGCTTGCTGGTCGCGCTGCTGGTGCTCTGAGCCGTTTTATCGAGCTTGTCACCGCGCTAGAAGACGACACCTTAGAGATGCCGCTGCATCACCAAACTGACCATGTAATTAAATACTCGGGCTTGTTCGCGATGTACGAGCAAGAGAAGGGCGAAAAGTCTAAGGCACGTATTGAGAACTTGGAGGAATTGGTGACCGCAACTCGCCAATTCGAGAAACCAGAAGAAGCCGAAGACATGTCACTGCTGACGGCATTCCTAACCCACGCAGCACTAGAAGCGGGCGAAGGACAAGCGGACGAATTTGAAGATGCGGTTCAGCTCATGACATTACACAGTGCGAAAGGTCTAGAGTTCCCATTGGTGTTTATGGTCGGTGTGGAAGAAGGCATGTTCCCAAGCCAAATGTCGGCAGAAGAAGCAGGGCGCTTAGAAGAAGAACGTCGTCTGTGCTACGTAGGCATGACCCGTGCGATGCAGAAACTGTACATCACTTATGCTGAAATGCGCCGTTTGTATGGTCAGGATAAGTACCATAAACCGTCTCGCTTTATCCGTGAACTGCCAGAAACATGCTTGGATGAAGTACGAATGAAGGCGCAAGTTAGCCGTCCTTCAAGCAGTGGTCGATTTAGCCAAACTGTTGTGAAAGAGAGCTTTAATGAAACCGGCTTTACGCTAGGTTCTCGTGTGATGCATCCAAAGTTTGGTGAAGGCACCATCATCAACTTCGAAGGCAGTGGTCCACAGAGCCGTGTACAGATTGCCTTTAATGGTGAAGGCATCAAATGGTTGGTAACTGCTTACGCACGACTAGAGAAACTGTAAGGCTTCACCAAAACTCATACCAATCGTAGTAAATAACTGGTCATTCTAGCTTGTTAAAATATTCGATAACTGCGTTGCAATTTTTGATTGTAGAATAACTACTTATCGAAAAATTGCGCCTTGTTCTCAAGCATTTTCCCTACGCTATTTCTGATCACTTATTTACTGTGATTGGTATCATCAACTTAAGAGCTGCTTCGGCGGCTCTTTTTGTTTGTGCGGTTTTGGCGTCGATAAAGCAGTAAAAAAATGGAATTCGAAAGCGCGATTTAACGGTGCAGATGAGAAAAACTTTAGGCAAAGAAAAACCCCGAGGGCTTGCGCCCATCGGGGTTATAGTCTTACTCGCAGCAATCCAGCTACTAAGAGTGCTCCATGCATCTAATCCATGATAGTGTGCTGAATCCGTCAGCTTAATCCTTACGTCGCCTTCCTAGCGGTGTCCTTAATGACCTTATCCTGGTCTGCTAACTATCCTCGTTAGCTCTCATCACTTGTTCCCTGAGCGGTGTCCCTGACATCATCCTGATGTTCAAATCCTTGCCTCGTCCAGAGGTGTCCATTTCCCGTCCTTAGTAGCAACCATCCTAGTCACTATTGATTCCGTTCAATGTCCAATTTTGCAATCCATGCCCGACTATTCATCCTGAATAACCGTTTCTTCTTCCTGAAGTTCACCAAGTCCGTGGTGTTTCCTGTTCCGTGTCAGCATCCTTCCGACAGGTTTAATATTACGTGTTTAACGATTTCCAACAACGGGCTAATCTCACATTTTTTAACTCTCTTAGCGTTCAAAAAAGATACATGAGTATTAAATTCAATGGCTTATGCTCTTTTCTGTACGGTTTTACCATTAAAAAAGAGAGGTTTACTCAACCCTTTGTGAGAGATCTCGCACAAGGGGTCGAGCGAAAGACTCTTACTGCCCGATAGCGGCACCTTCACGTCTTGGATCCGCAGCGCCTTCAAGACCGTCTTTTGTTATTCGTATCGCATGCAGACCAGAGTTCAAATCCCGAACATCGGTTTTAAAACCCATCTTCTCCAGAGCAGGCTGTAAGCCCTCTGCGGCGGTACCTTGCTCAATATCTAAGGTGCCAAAACGGTTCAGCAATCGTGGCTGATTAATCGCGCTCTGGATGTCCATATCCCATTGCGTGTGGGCGATAATGGCTTGTGCGACGTAACCAATAATGCGGCTGCCACCCGGTGAGCCAATTGCCATGTAAGGTTTGTCATCCTTCATCATAATGGTTGGTGCCATAGATGAACGTGGGCGTTTGCCCGGTTCTAATCGGTTTGCGATTGGCACACCATCTTGATGCGTGCGGAAAGAGAAATCGGTCAGTTCGTTATTGAGCAAGAAGCCGCGTACCATCAAGCGTGAGCCAAAGGCGTTCTCGATGGTTGTTGTCATTGAAACCACATTGCCTTGCTTATCGACGATATTGAAATGGCTGGTGGAAGGCAGCTCGATCGATTGGTCCATGCTTAAGTTCATGGCGTGCGACCAAGGAGGATTACCGGCTTCAGCCTTACTCAAGGCTTTACCGACTTGAATGAGCTCAGCACGTTGTTTGAGATAATCTTTATCAAGCAAGCCTTCGGTTGGCATTGGCACATAATCTTGGTCAGCCATGTATTTACCACGATCCGCGAACGCAAGGCGCGATGCATCGGCGATCACTTGCCATGATTTCGCGCTTTCGGCTCCCCAACCTTTAAGATCGTATTGCTCGGTGATCGCGAGAATCTGTCCAACCGTCAATGCGCCAGAGCTAGGTGGTCCCATGCCACAGATATCATAGCTTTGATAAGCCGCACAAACCGGCTCACGTTGCTTGATTTGGAACGCATCAAAGTCAGGTTGTGCCAATACGCCAGGATTGCCCGGTGCATTCTGTACTGTCTTGATGATGTCTGTGGCGATATCGCCTTGATAGAAAGCTTTTGCCCCTTGCTCTGCAATTGCCGTCAGAGTTTGCGCGTATTCAGGGTTCTTCAACAACGTGCCTTCGGCTTTTGGTGAGCCATCTGGATTGAAGAAGTAAGCCTTAGTCGCAGGGAAGCGAGATAGGCGCTTGGCATCTTTTTCAATCAGACTCGCGAGGCGAGGACTGACTTCGAAACCTTGCTCAGCCAAGGTAATCACGGGTTGGATTATCTTCTTCCATTCCAACTTGCCGTATTTCTGGTGCGTGTCCCACAGCAGTTTCACTGTACCTGGAGTGGCAACGGAACGCCCACCGACAACCGCATCGTAAAATTGCAGTGGTTGTCCTTTGTCATCTAGGAAGAGTTTCGGCGTTGCGGCGAGCGGTGCGGTTTCGCGTCCATCATACGTAGTCAGTTTTTGTTTCTCACTGTCCCAATACACTAAGAAGGCGCCACCACCAATGCCTGAAGATTGGGGTTCTACTAAGCCCAGCATCAGCTGCACGGCAACCATAGCATCAATAGCATTACCACCTTGTGCAAGAACGTCTGCCCCAGCTTGGGTGGCAAGTGGGTTGGCTGCGGTAACCATATAATCTTTCGCTTTGATCAATTGTTTTTGCTCGAAGCCAGTGCTGTGCTCCGGCGCAACTGCATCTGCTGCTTGGTTAGCAAAGACTGAGGTAGATAAGATTAGTGGGGAAGTAAGAAAAAGACCCGTGGTCACGAGTCGGTTGAACGTCCAATGCATGATGACTCTCCATGTTGCCAGTTTTGTGCTTTGAGCTTGGCAGTTATGGAGAGTCACGTCGAGTCAGCAATCTTAGAAATGTCGATTGTGCTACGCTTTTAAATCAGTACTTTATCCGATAAAAGTATTGATAGTTTGGTATAGAATACTGCCGCCCACTAGAGTAAATACCACGCCGCATAGACCGTCGATGTAGATACCCGCTTGTTGCAATTTACGCTGTAAGCGCTGTGTCGACAGCATCCATGCAAGGCTAGAGAACCAGAATAGCGACAAGCCAAACAGGATGACCAGTGCAATACCTTTGCCAGTAATCGACATACCTGCTGGGACTAAACTCGACATCAAACTGACAAAGAACACCAGGGCTTTTGGGTTAAGAATGTTGGTCGCAAACCCTTTAGCAAACGCTTGACGCTTATTGCTGATCACTAGGTTATTTTGCTTCTTAGGTTGATCCGTCTGTGGTTTTTGGATCATCGAGATCACGGCACGCAATGCGCCAATTCCCAAGTAGAGCAGGTAACTACCACCGAGCAGTTGTACCACGGAATACAGCACTGGGTGCTGGTGGACGACAAAACTCACACCTGTCAGGCTGAACAAAGAGTGCAGCAAAATACCGACGGACAATCCCAACGCAATGTACAAGCCAGTTTGACGACCATGACGCGTCGCATTTTGTACGACCAGCGCAAAGTCCGGACCTGGACTCATTAGGGCAATAAAGTGAATGCTGGCGAGTGTCAGCAATATGGTGGATTCATTCATAACACATCTCAAATTTAACCAATGCGGCTATTGTCGTGGTAAGTCACCTGTGGCGCTTGTAAAAAACTGACAGCTTTCTCGGTAAATGAAATTAACGAGTCACTTGAGAAGGGGAAACGCCGTAGGTCTGCTTAAACGCTTTGCTGAAATGCGCTTGATCGTAGAAACCGATTTGATGGGCGACGTCGGTACTACATTGACCAGCTTGCAGTAACTTCATGCCTTGTTCGAGGCGCAGGCGTGCGAACCATGCATAAGGCGTCATGCCAGTTTGCGCTTTAAAGTGGCGCTGGAACTGAGTTGGGCTCAGTTGGCACAGTTCTGATAGCGAATCCAAACGCACCGCTTGGTCGAGGTTCGCCATTAGATAATCTTTTAACGTTCCAAGTGATTGATTTCCTAACGGCACCACTTTTTGTCGCTCAAGCGATCCGTAGCGATCAAAAAGCTGGTTAAATCCTTCAAAAGGAAGGCAATCTTTGGTGAGTTGGCTGAGGTTTTCACGACGAAGTAGTCCGTGTAAGTTACTAAGTTGTGAAAATATCTGGGGATCCGAGATGATCAGCTCGTTGAAGTGTATTATTTGACCGTTTTGCTTAAGATCAGCCAGATCGCTCAATAGGTGAGGTTCGATCGCAAACACATTTACTTCGTAGCCACTCTCGAGCTTAGATTGCCCGTCGTGCAGCTCATCCGGCGGCATAATCACAATTTGCCCGTGACCAACTTGGTGGCTGTTACCTTGGTATTGGAACTTCTGCGCACCATGCGTGATCAGGCCGAGATGAAAATCCAGGTGGTAATGCCTTTGAAAAGCAAATTTCTGGTATTTCGCCTCTATTAGACTCAAGTTGTCATGGTCGGTTGCGTAGTACTGAATATGTTCCATTAAATAAAAAAGCTTGGTCACATTATGACCAAGCTTATCTGGCAATTTCTAACTTGTCTTGTAAAAAACGATCATTGTGGCTGAACGATTCGGCGTGAGCGACGGTTATTACGTAATCCATCAAAGCTAAACACGACTAGTGCTCCCCAAATAAAGACGAAAGTGATCGCTTTATCCATGGTAAAGGGTTCGCCATACATCAATACTGCAAGTAAAAACATTAAGCTTGGGCCTATATATTGGAAAAAGCCCAAAGTCGATAATTTGAGTCTTGTTGCTGCACCCGTAAAGCACAGCAGTGGCAGGGTTGTTATAACCCCAGCCGCGATCAACAAACTATTTAACGTAAGTGGATTCGTAAGCATATTTGAGGTTGGTGTATCGGCAATAAAAAGCAAATAAACAGCGGCCACTGGCAGTAGAAGTAATGTCTCGATAAACAAGCCAGTTTTTGCATCGACACTGACTTTCTTTCTTAATAAGCCATAAAAGCCGAAGCTCATTGCTAACGCCATCGCAACAACAGGTACGGAGCCAAATACAATCAGTTGAACGAGTACGCCACAACCTGCCAATACAACCGCGAACCACTGTAATTTACGCAGTCTCTCTCCCAAAAATACCATCCCGAGTAAGACGTTGATCAGTGGGTTAATGTAATAACCTAAGCTGGCGTCGAGCATATGATTCGAGTTTACCGCCCAAATGAAAATCAACCAATTGCCGCCAATTAACATGGAACTTGCGATCAGGTAAGCGATTTTCGTTTTGTCTTTCGCGATGTGGTAAGCCGAGCGCCAGTGACGGCCAAAATGGAGGAGTGCAGCAAGCAAAAAGAAAGACCATATCACTCGGTGGCTTAGAATTTCCAAAGGAGATACTTGTGCGATGGACTTAAAGTACATCGGCGCAATGCCCCACATGGTATACGCGCCAATCGCTAGCAAGATGCCTTGCCGCGCGCGTTGTTGTTCGTCTTCTGGTGTCATGAAGTGTCACCTAATTGTGTGTTTTATAGAGCAGAAAATCAGTATACGAGTCGTGATGCGAAACACCTAACAATTTGCGGTTTTATTCACCATGAAACCCCATTACAATGTGCCCTCACTTTGTGTGCCAGTGGTATGCATAAGCACCTCTTTTTTAAGACCCAATCTGAGACTTTTCATGACCTCGACCTTGTTAGCCGAACAATCTGATTCGCCTGTAACGCCTCAACGTGTGTTGGAGGATGTGTTTGGTTACCAAGAGTTCCGTGATGGTCAGCAGTTGGTGATTGACGCTGCGGTAGAAGGTCGCGACAGCTTAGTTATCCTGCCTACTGGTGGCGGTAAGTCGCTGTGTTATCAAATTCCTGCTTTGGTTCGCTCTGGCATTACTTTGGTGATCTCTCCGCTTATCTCGCTGATGAAGGACCAAGTGGACCAGCTTAAAGCCAACGGTGTAGCGGCTGAGTGCATTAACTCGACCATGCCTCGTGAAGAGCTGCTCAGCGTGTATAACCGCATGCACACTGGCCATCTTAAGTTGGTGTACGTCTCGCCAGAACGCGTATTAATGCGTGACTTCATTGAACGTTTGGAAAACCTGCCGTTATCGATGATTGCCGTTGATGAAGCGCACTGTATTTCCCAGTGGGGACACGACTTCCGTCCAGAATATGCCGCGCTTGGTCAACTTAAGCAGCAGTTTTCCCATGTGCCATTTATGGCGCTGACGGCGACCGCAGATGACGCAACGCGCCGAGATATTCTTGAACGTCTGCAACTGAATAATCCAGAGGTTTACCTAGGCAGCTTCGACCGTCCCAACATTCGCTACAACTTAGTTGAGAAGCACAAGCCGGTTTCGCAAATCGTTCGTTATCTTGAAACCCAAAAGGGGAATTGCGGCATCATCTATTGTGGTAGCCGTAAGAAAGTTGAGATGGTGACCGAGAAGCTGTGCAACAACCACATTCGTGCTGCTGGTTATCACGCAGGTATGGACGCTGATGAGCGCGCTTACGTTCAAGAAGCTTTCCAACGTGATGACATCCAAATTGTAGTGGCGACCGTGGCATTCGGTATGGGCATCAACAAACCAAACGTGCGTTTTGTGGTTCACTTTGATATCCCGCGTAATATCGAGTCCTACTATCAGGAAACCGGTCGTGCAGGGCGTGATGGTCTACCTGCGGAAGCCATGATGTTGTATGACCCAGCGGACATCAGTTGGCTGCGCCGTATGTTGGATGAGAAAGACGATGGTCCACAGAAGCAGGTGGAAACCCACAAACTGAATGCGATGAGTGCCTTTGCTGAGGCGCAGACTTGTCGTCGTCAGGTACTATTGAATTACTTTGGTGAGTATCGTGAGAAGCCATGTGGCAACTGCGATATTTGCTTAGATCCACCGAAACACTTTGATGCCACGGAAGAAGCGCGTAAGGCGTTGTCTTGTGTGTACCGTGTTAATCAGAGCTTTGGTATGGGCTACGTGGTAGAAGTGCTACGTGGCATGCAAAACATTCGTGTACGTGAAAATGGGCACGATAAGATTTCTACTTACGCGATAGGGCGCGATCATAGCCACGATTACTGGGTGAGTATTTTCCGTCAGTTAATCCACAAAGGGCTGCTGTTCCAAAACATCACTCGTAACTCAACGTTGCAACTTACCGAAGAGGCGCGTCCGTTGTTGCGTGGCGATGTGACTCTGGAGTTAGCGGTTCCACGTTTAGACACCGCAGCACGTGCGGCGAAGTCAGATAAACTGACCAGCAAGAACTACGACAAAAAGCTGTTTGCTAAGTTACGCAAGTTGCGTAAGTCGATTGCTGATGAAGATGGTTTGCCACCATACGTGGTCTTCAGTGACGCGACTCTGATTGATATGGCGGAAATTCTGCCAACGTCTTACGGCGAAATGCTGGCAGTGAGCGGTGTTGGTCAACGCAAACTAGAGAAGTACGCCGATCCATTCCTTGATTTGATTCAAGAACACATTACTCACCACGGATAAGGAACCAAGATGCAAAAGGAATTTGGCTTAGCGGACTACATGGCACAAGAAGGGCGCTTAATCATTACTGCGCCGAGCTTTGACCTTGATAGTTTTCCTGCCTTAGGTGAGCGTTTAGTCGGCTTGCTTTCCGCTACTGTGGTGGAAAAGCAATGGGATGCGGACATTCACTCTTGGCTGATCGACTTTGAAGGTTGCCGACTGTTTATGAAAGCAGAGCATTACAGCGAAGCGATTTGGTTTGAAGCGTTAGCGATTGAAGAGAGCAGGGAAGAGTTGGATTATCTTGCAGGATTGTTCCAGCGCGGTTTCTAAAAATAGAATTTTTCTTGAAAGGGTGTTTCACATGAAACACCCTTTTTTATGCTTAAACGTTTGCGTCAAACAGACGACTTGCGGCGAAAAGTGGTTAATGTATAATCGCCCACCGCTTCGCTCAGAATGAGCCAAGCCAGTTTATTTTTCATTTTACATTGTTGGTAAGAGCCACTTTATTCAGTGACTCGATTTGGGTTCCCTCACCCCCAAACCAAACTAAAAAGGTATCGCATGAGTAACTTTACCCCTGCGCAGCAGCGCAACGCCCTTATCTATCTGGTTCTATTCCACCTAGTCATTATTGCATCTAGCAATTACCTAGTTCAGCTACCGTTTACTATTTTCGGTTTCCATACCACTTGGGGCGCATTCACTTTCCCATTTATATTCCTAGCGACTGACTTAACGGTGCGTATTTTCGGTGCTCAGTTGGCGCGTAAGATCATCTTCTTAGTGATGTTGCCTGCTTTGGCAGTGTCTTACTTCTTATCGGTGGTGTTCTTCGAAGGTCAATTCCAAGGTTTTGGTCACCTAGGGGAATTTAACTTATTCGTTGCTCGTATCGCGATTGCTAGCTTCATGGCGTACCTACTTGGTCAGATCATGGATGTGCACGTGTTCAACCGCCTACGTCAAATGAAGCAATGGTGGGTGGCACCAACGTGTTCAACGCTTTTCGGTAATGCACTTGATACCATCGCTTTCTTCGCCATTGCGTTCTATCAAAGCCCAGATCCATTTATGGCAGAGCATTGGACGGAAATCGCGCTGGTGGATTACGGCTTCAAACTGATTATCAGTCTTGGTTTGTTCGTTCCGATGTACGGCGTATTACTGAATTACCTAATTAAGAAGCTGACTGCGGTGAACCCTGACTTTAAGGTGACGACAAGCGTTCAGTCTTAATATCAGTGGGAACCCCGAAAGCCGCTTGCTTAAATCAAGCGGCTTTTTTGTACCTGCTTACTGGGATTTAGAGGGTTTTGTACAGCGTGGGGAGCAATTAGATCATGGGTGTCCAAAAGCTCCCTGAGCTGTACGAAGGTAAAAATGAGCAGTAAAAAAGGTCCCGAGTGAGACCTTTTAATCGAAGGTACGGCACGTAGAGGAAGCTCGCTGGTGAAATGGCTAACAGAGCATCTTCTCAATCAAAATGGCTTTTTGCGCATCGAAGGCGCCAAGTTGCAGGCCGTTATCCCAGCTGATGCTTTGATTGAACATCGCCAACATCAAACCGACACTGCGTTGATTGGCGTCCTGCCAGCAATCAGACTCGCTGTACTCTCCATCATTTATCGTGTTGCCATTAACGAGAATGGGCTCGAAACGCCATTTTTCTCCGACACGGTAGTAGCCTTTGCTGGTTAAGGTCTGGTTGGATTGAATCGTTAGATTGTGCTCGATGCCCGGCTCACCTGTTAATTCAAATACAAATCTTAGCTGGTGGTCGCCACATTGCAGCTCAACGATCAGTTGGCCATTTTTCTCAGTCAGTGTCGACTGAGAGTAGTCTCCAAAGCAGTGCAGCAACCAGGAGATAGGGTGGCTAGCTGTTTCAAGAAACCACTCTTTGAGTGTGAAGGTGCCCGGTAGGTTAACCTGGGTGACTAGATTGACCACACAAGGTTGGGTTTGCGAAGTGAGCCACTCCTCTATTGTCTTGGCGGTATTTAGCTGAGCAAAGGCGTAATTAACCAATAGGTTGGCGTTCGGTTGCTGCCAGTGAGTGATGTCGGAATTCAATCCCAACAATGGCTTTTCACAGATAAGCTTGGTTGAACCTAACGTCTTTATGATCTCTGCATGAGTATGCGCAGGTGTCGCGATGGTCACGACATCAAGTAGTTTGAGTGCGCTGATGTTCGTTTCTGCCTTTGGGATTGCTTCTTCACTGCACGCTTGCTGAAGAGGTTCTATTTGGTTGGCACATAACGTCGTGACTGCAACACCATTGTTTCTATAGTGCGGAATGTGCGTGCGTCCCCAGTTGATTCCTATGATGCCAGCTTGCTGGATTTGCTCTGGCTTGGTGAAACGTTCACTCAATGGCGGCAAGGCAATTCGTTCATCTGTTAGACGTTGGTCATGGTGATAGTCATTGCTTGGCAGCACTTGCCATGGTTTGTTGTAATGCTGTTTGAGTGCACAAACGAGTTCGTAGAAATTCCACTTATCTTTTAAGTTGCTATCAAGGTGATATAAACCGGCTTCGTTCCGCTCAATAAGCTGCAAAAAGGCGAGTGCAGTATCGTCCATATGAGAAGTCGCGGGATACCAAGCCGTGCTAGCGGTAATAACGCCGTTCTCTTCATATTGGCGGTCGAGATGCGCCAACATGTTATTGCCTTCTGCTTGGTGATGGAGCTGCCAACCAATTCGAGCAACCATCGCATCTGGATTTGCTTGCCAGATTGCATCTTCACAACGAACTTTGTATTTGCCGTAATCATCTTGGGTGTTTCTTTCTTCAAAGATGCCATAAGGCCCGTTTTTTGTGGCATCAAATACCATTGCTGTGCTGACAAAGAGGTAAGGAATATTGTGGCGTTTGCATTGCTCACCAAGCCACGCTGCCCACTCTTCACTTCCCATCGCCATATGGCACACCGCATTGATGTGGTGTTGCTGCCAAAATTGTTCACTTTGCTCTGGATCATCTGGTGAGATTTGGTGGTGATTCCACTCCAATATGTTCCAGCCGCGTAGGTGAAACTGATGAGCGACTTTTGGGGCGAGGGTACCAGTTAAGCCAGTCATTAAAACGGTTTTCATGATGGTGCATCTTGGTTGGCTAAATTGTGTTTATCAATAAAGCATGGCTGTTTTTCGATGTAGAGCGGAGAAGCTGAGATTTTTGCTGGGCAGCACGTTTTGTAGGGGAAGTAGAAGCAGAAAAGCCCAAGCGAACGCCTGGGCTTTAGTATTGTAAGGCAGTGATATTCGCTTATTTTGCTACGATATTTAATGGCCAGCCGATGTCTGTCTGACGGTTGGATTCAATTTCCAACTCAGCCGCAGTCAGTGGGTTTTTCTCTAGCCATTGCGCATCAATGTGTAACGTTAGATTGTCGCCTTCAACCGTTAGAGTCACATTTGGCTCTAGATCAGGATTGCGACGATGGCTGAGCAGAACCGCAAGACGCAACAATCTCAATACTCGTTTTGCACTCGAGCCTGATAATGCATGCTGCTCAGGTAAAGAAGTGAGTTGTTCGCGATAGCGACGAGCCACTTCACCAATAAAGAACTTCTGCGCGCGCGTGTAACCAGGCAGATCCAAATTCTGCAGCAAGTAAGCACTATGCTCTCCGCCTTTTTTGAAATCGATAGTTAAGCCAATTTCATGCAGTTTTGCGGCGGTCTCGAGTAATATCTTGCCCTGAGGCTCTGTAATCCACTCATCGCCCCCAGCTTGCTGTAAAAGCGTGTGTGCCAGACTAGCGACTTGTTCACCGTATTGGTGATCGAGCTGATAACGATTTTGTACGCTAGCGATAGTGCGGGCACGAATGTCTTCTTGACGAAGCTCTTCAACCATCTCATACACTAAGCCTTCGCGTAGTGCGCCGCCAGCCAGTGTCATAGCATCGATTTCAAGCAATTCAAAAACGGCAATCAAAATAGAGAGGCCACTAGGGAACACTAATGCACGCTCAAGTGTTAAGCCTTCAATATCGAGTTCTTCTAAATGGTCGGCCAACATGGCTTGCTTCTGTAGACGTTTGAGCTTGGAGTGAGTGATTACTTCGTCCATGCCTTGCGCCAGCATTATCTCTTGCAATGCCTGAACAGTGCCTGATGCACCAACACACACATCCCAACCAATTTCTGTATAACGTTCTAAAATCGGCTGGATGGTCTGTTTCGCTCCTTCAATTGCCGCGTCAAAGTTACGAGCATTCAATTGGCGATCTTTAAAGAAGTTTTCAAGCCAAGTCACGCAGCCCATTTTTAAGCTGGTCAGTGCTTTGGCTTCGAAACCTTCACCGATAATCAGTTCGGTACTTGCTCCACCGATATCGACTACAAGGCGACGACCACTACCGCCAGAGGTGTGAGCGACACCTTTATAGATAGTGGCAGCTTCTTCTTCACCAGTAATCACTTCGATAGGCTGGCCTAGAATTTGGTTAGCCTTTTCTAAAAACACATCTACATTGGTCGCGGTACGTAATGTTGCAGTACCGACGATGCGAATGTTTTGTTTAGGAATGTCCTGCAAGCGTTCCGCAAATAGACTTAAGCAGTCCCATCCTCGCTGCATAGCTTCCATACTAAGAGAATTATGTTCATCTAAGCCCGCTGCTAGACGAACTTTGCGCTTAATTTTAGCCATTGTTTGAACGCTGCCATCGATGTGACGCACAACGAGCATGTGAAAACTGTTCGACCCGAGGTCGATGGCGGCATATAGCGGTGATGATCCTGCTTGACTCATAAAACGAACTCAGTTTCCTATTACGATTGTTTTGGTGCCGATTGACGCGGTTGGCGTGGACGACGTCCCTGCGGCTTACGGTTACCAGAACGGGTACCGCCAGTATTCGTGCGGCGCTGTTGGTTGCGTGGTGCACGCATACGAATCGGAGCCGGTAGATCTTGAATCAGTGCCGACGAATCGTACTCTGAAACTGGGATTGTATGCTCAATGTATTCTTCGATTGCTGGTAGGTTAACCGCGTACTCTTCACAAGCAAAACTGATCGAATGACCGCTCGCACCAGCGCGACCAGTACGGCCAATACGGTGAACATAATCTTCACAGTCGTCAGGAAGGTCGTAGTTGAAAACGTGCGTTACCTGAGGAATATGCAGGCCACGCGCTGCAACGTCAGTTGCAACTAGGATGTCGACATCACCTTTGGTGAATTGCTCAAGAATCTTCTCACGCTTCTTCTGCGGTACATCGCCAGTAAGAAGGCCTACACGGTGTCCATCGGCAGCCAAATGACCCCAAACCGATTCACACTTATGCTTGGTATTGGCAAAAATGATAGCGCGATCTGGCCACTCTTCTTCAATTAGTGTTTGAAGCAGCGCCATTTTGTCTTCATTCGAAGGATAGAAAAGCTCTTCCTGGATACGGTGGCCAGTTTTTTGTTCTGGTTCGACAACGACATGCTCAGGAGTATTCATGTGTTCGAATGCCAGTTCTTGAACGCGGTAAGACAGCGTTGCTGAGAACAGCATGTTCAAACGCTCTTTTGGCTCAGGCATACGACGGAACAAGAAGCGAATGTCTTTAATAAAGCCAAGATCGAACATGCGGTCGGCTTCGTCCAGAACAACAGCTTGAATGTTGTTGAGGTTAAATACGCGCTGTTTGTAGAAATCGATGATACGGCCTGTTGTTCCGATCAGAATATCTACGCCGTCTTGCAGTTTCGCAAGTTGCTTGTCGTAGCTTTCACCACCGTAAGCTAGAGCGGTTTTTAGACCTGTGCTTTCAGTTAATGATTCTGCATCATTGTAAATCTGAATAGCGAGCTCACGTGTAGGCGCCATAATAATTGCGCGTGGCTGTGTAGGCTTACGACCTTCATGTTCCGGAGTCGTCAGAAGGTGGTTGAACGTAGCAGTAAGAAACGCGAGCGTTTTACCAGTACCCGTTTGGGCCTGGCCTGCGATGTCTTGGCCGGTGAGCAGGACCGGCAACGCCAAGGCTTGGATAGGGGTACAAAATTCGAACCCTTTTTTGTCCAATCCTTCAATAACTTGGGGCTTTAAGCCCAAATCGGCGAACTTTTGCTCTGTGATATGCGTCTTTTTCATGGCTATAGAATATCAGCTAAAGCTTGCAATACGAAAGTAAATACATTCCAATAGGGCATCTAATTACTGGTTATCATCCAACCAGTTTCGAAAAACACATTGGAGTGGAAGATGAGTGATAAGATTTTGCAGCTAACTGATGACGGTTTTGAAAACGATGTAATCAACGCTGCAGGCCCGGTTCTAGTGGATTTTTGGGCAGAATGGTGTGGTCCTTGTAAAATGATCGCTCCTATTTTGGACGAAATCGCAGACGAGTACGAAGGCAAACTCACTATCGGTAAACTAAACATCGACCATAACGCAGGTACACCACCTAAGTTTGGTATTCGCGGCATTCCAACGCTATTACTATTTAAAGATGGTAACGTGGCGGCAACGAAAGTAGGTGCTCTGTCTAAAACTCAACTAAAAGAGTTCCTAGACGCAAACTTATAATCACCAAGTGATTACAGATAAAACCGTGCAAAGTTACAATGCACGGTTTTGTTTTTCTAACTCTGGACTAGAATACTAATTAGTGCTAACTTATCGCGCGTTAATTGAACAAATTTCTCTTCTTGGTCGATCCTGAGACCAAATCCATCTTAACTAGAAAACAGATCTTATTTTGACTAAACAAGAATCCACCACCATGAACCTTACCGAACTGAAGAACAGACCTGTGTCTGACCTTGTAAAACTGGGCGAAAGCTTAGGATTAGAGAACCTAGCTCGCTTAAGAAAACAAGACATCATCTTCGCGATTTTAAAAGCGCACGCTAAAGGCGGCGAAGACATCTTTGGCGATGGGGTTCTGGAAATTCTGCAAGACGGCTTTGGTTTCCTACGCAGTGCAGATAGTTCATACCTTGCGGGTCCGGACGATATCTACGTATCACCAAGTCAGATTCGTCGCTTTAACCTACGTACTGGTGACTCTATCGCTGGTAAAATTCGTCCACCAAAAGACGGTGAACGTTACTTTGCCCTTCTAAAAGTCAATACCGTTAACGACGATAAACCAGACAACGCCCGTAACAAGATCCTATTTGAAAACCTTACCCCTCTACATGCGAATGAGCGCATGGTTATGGAGCGTGGTAACGGTTCAACAGAAGACATTACAGCACGTGTTTTAGACTTGGCATCGCCAATCGGTAAAGGTCAACGTGGTCTGATTGTTGCTCCGCCTAAAGCGGGTAAAACAATGCTTCTGCAAAACATCGCGCAAAGCATCGCGTACAACCACCCAGAGTGTGAGTTGATGGTTCTTCTTATCGACGAACGTCCAGAAGAAGTAACTGAGATGCAGCGCCTAGTTAAAGGTGAAGTGGTTGCGTCGACTTTCGATGAGCCAGCATCTCGTCACGTACAAGTAGCGGAAATGGTGATCGAAAAAGCAAAACGTCTTGTTGAACATAAGAAAGACGTGGTTATCTTGCTTGACTCTATCACTCGTCTAGCTCGTGCTTACAACACCGTAGTGCCTTCATCAGGTAAAGTACTAACTGGTGGTGTGGATGCAAACGCATTACATCGTCCTAAGCGTTTCTTCGGTGCTGCACGTAACGTAGAAGAAGGCGGCAGCCTAACTATCATCGCAACGGCACTAGTAGATACTGGTTCTAAAATGGATGAAGTTATCTACGAAGAGTTCAAGGGTACAGGTAACATGGAACTGCACTTGAACCGTAAGATTGCTGAGAAGCGTGTATTCCCTGCGATTGACTTTAACCGCTCAGGTACACGTCGTGAAGAGCTACTGACGAAGACTGACGAACTACAGAAGATGTGGATTCTGCGTAAGATCGTTCACCCAATGGGCGAAATCGACGCAATGGAATTCCTAATCGATAAGCTAGCGATGACGAAGACCAACGATGAGTTCTTCGATGCGATGCGTCGTCAATAGTCTCAAATAAGTGATTCTGCGAAAAGCCACCGTATATCGGTGGCTTTTTTATTGCTTTCTCCCGATAGAAGTATCAGAATGAAGGAAATGTTATCGGGAGGTTAACATGCAACAAGGAATGTTGTCGTCATTACTCCTGAGCTTGTCACTTATCACTCTACCTGCGACATTATCTGCCAAGGAAATGCATGAGTCTGTAGTAGAGCAGTGGCTTCAGGATACTCAAATACAGACTAAAGTCTCTGAACTGCTTGATTACGCTGTCAGAGATGAAGTCGACTCGCTTAAATTTGCCCTTGATCGACTTGCTTTGCCTCAACAAGAGGTGGTGCGCTTTCAATTGTTGGAAAAGCTTGAAAAGCAAGATGTGATTCTCACGCCTCGAATGGCTCTGTTTGTTGAGTCCCAGATCCGTATGACCCCGACTTATCAAGTGTTAGAGCGAGGTGATGGGTATGAATTTAGTGTACCCGCTTTTAACTTTCCCGTTATTGCGAGTCGCTTGATTAAGCGTTGGAAACAAGACCAAAGTACCTTGGACTTTGTCTTACAAGCTGAACGAAGAGAGCTTAACTTAAAGCAATGGCTTACAGGGCCATCTCAACAAGCTCAAGCACGTGAAGCGCTTTTGATTCGAGAGTTAGACAGCTTATCACCCAATGCGCTTGCTGCATTAACGGCCCAGTTAACCAAAGCAAATGTGACCAGTTGGTTACCATCGACGGCCGTGATAGTCAGGTTGGCACAAGTTAGTCAGGATGAGGAAGTGTACAACTTACTCTGGCGGATGAAAGCTGATTACAACAGCCAGTCCGAACTTGAGCGTTTAGCTGCGGTTGGAGACGTTTTTTCCATTCAGCAATTGATGAATGCCACAGTTAACCCATCACTCAAGCCAGAAGCTATTAGTCTACTTACAAAATCTAACCCTCTATCTCCGCAAGTAAAGCAGTTTCTAGTTAGAAAAATGGCGTTATCAGAAGAAGCAACCATGGTTGCTCGAGAGCTTGCTCAACAAGGGCATCAAACCTGGTTGGAAGAGTTAGTATCTTCGAACCATCAGATAAAGACTCGGCAGATTGAACAAGTATTAAAGTAATCTGGCTCACATACCCACACAAAATAGGAGGATCTTAGCGTCCTCCTATTTGTTATACTGCGGACAGTTTAATCAGCCAGCATGAAGGCCTATGAGTTTTAAGGATTTACGCGAATTTATCGACCACCTAGAACAGAAAGGTCGACTTAAACGCATCACTCACCCCGTCGATCCCGCTTACGAAATGACAGAAATCAGTGACCGCACCTTGCGTGCTGGTGGTCCTGCATTGTTGTTTGAGAACCCAATCGGCTACGACGTACCTGTTTTGACGAACCTATTTGGTACGCCAGAACGTGTTGCGATTGGTATGGGACGTGAAGACGTTAAAGAATTAAGAGAAGTCGGTAAGCTGCTGGCTTATTTAAAAGAGCCTGAGCCACCAAAAGGCTTCAAAGACGCCTTAGAAAAACTGCCTGTGTTCAAACAAGTATTGAACATGCCAGCTAAGCGTTTACGTAAAGCACCATGCCAAGACATTGTTTGGCAAGGTGATGAAGTCGACTTGGATAAGATTCCGGTAATGAGCTGCTGGGCAGAAGATGTTGCGCCGCTGCTTACTTGGGGTTTAACCGTAACCAAAGGTCCGAACAAGAAGCGCCAGAACCTAGGCATTTACCGTCAGCAGAAAATTGCTAAGAACAAAATCATCATGCGTTGGTTAGCCCATCGTGGTGGTGCGCTTGATCTGCGCGATTGGATGGAAACCAATCCAGGTAAACCTTTCCCAGTTTCGGTTGCGTTTGGTGCAGACCCTGCAACCATTCTTGGCGCAGTAACACCAGTGCCAGATACGCTATCGGAATATGCATTTGCAGGTTTGTTGCGTGGAAGCAAAACGGAAGTCGTGAAGTCAGTCAGTAATGATTTGGAAGTGCCAGCGAGCGCGGAAATCGTGATGGAAGGCTATATCGACCCGAACGAGTTTGCTGATGAAGGTCCTTACGGCGACCACACTGGCTACTATAACGAAAAAGAAAAGCACCACGTATTTACCATTACGCACATTACTATGCGTAAAGACCCTATTTATCACAGCACCTACACAGGTCGTCCGCCAGATGAACCAGCTGTATTGGGTGTGGCATTAAACGAAGTGTTTGTGCCGATTTTGCAAAAGCAATTCCCAGAGATTGAAGACTTCTATCTACCGCCAGAAGGTTGTTCGTACCGAATGGCAGTCGTCACCATGAAGAAGCAGTATCCGGGGCATGCCAAGCGCGTAATGATGGGCGTGTGGTCTTTCTTACGTCAATTCATGTATACCAAGTTTGTTATTGTGTGCGATGAATCGGTAAACGCACGAGATTGGAATGATGTCGTGAAAGCCATGTCAGAGCATATGGATCCTGTGCGTGATACCTTGATGATAGATAACACGCCAATTGACTCGCTTGACTTCGCTTCACCTGTGGTTGGGCTTGGCTCCAAGATGGGTTTAGATGCAACCATTAAATGGGATGCTGAACTGGCGACGCGAACTAAAGTTACCGAGCGAGATAATAAAGCGATTACCCAATCTGATTTGGATGCGTTGAAACAGCAGCGTCCTGAAATTGTCGATGTTTATCTACCGGCCACAGCAAACAACCAATTTGTTGTTGTGACAATGAAGAAAGACCAAGCCGGTCAATCTCAAGCATTGATGGAATACTTGTGGGACTTCTTTGCTCAGTACACGGATAACAAATTCATTATTTTGTGCGACGATGACGTCAATGCACAAGATTGGAATGACATCATTTGGGCAGTGACAACTCGAATGGATCCAGACAGAGATACCACTCAAGTTCGTGGTAAGGCGGATGGTTCATCTAAACTTGGGCTCGATGCGACCAATAAGTTTGAATCTGAAGCCACGCGCGAGTGGGGCACGCCTATCAAAAAAGATCCTAAACTTGTGGCTAAAGTCGATGAGATTTGGGACCAGTTAGGTATTCTATGAGTCATCAAGTCCACCTTCTACCAATGGACGTTACGTTCCAAGTAAAAGAAGGGGAGACGGTGTTGGAAGCTGCGCTCAACAACAATATTCGCTTCCCGCACCGTTGCCAAGTTGGCGCTTGCGCCATGTGCATGTGTAAAAAGCTAACGGGCGAGGTGAGCTATCACCTCGAACCTATGCTAACCGAAAAAGAGCAACAGCAAGGTTGGATATTCCCTTGCCAAGCCTATACAGAAAGTAATTTAGTGCTTACTTTTGACGAGTAAGCGAGAGGAACACCATGACCATCCAATGTAAAGTAAAGTCTATTCAGCCGTTAGCTTGTAATACTTACCAAATCCTTCTTCACCCAGAATCACCAGTGCCTTTTAAAGCCGGTCAGTACCTAATGGTCGTGATGGGTGAAAAAGACAAACGTCCTTTCTCTATCGCAAGCAGCCCTTGTCGTCATGAAGGTGAACTTGAACTGCACATCGGTGCGGCGGAACACAACGCTTATGCACAAGAAGTTGTCGAAGCAATGCAAGCGGCGCTTGAAACTGATGGTCAGATTGAAATTGATGCGCCACATGGCGATGCTTGGGTTCAAGAAGAAAGCGAACGCCCATTATTATTAATTGCTGGTGGTACAGGCTTCAGTTACGTTCGCTCGATTCTGGATCACTGCGTAGCGCAGAATAAAACCAATCCTATCTATTTATATTGGGGGGCGCGCGATAACTGCCAGCTTTATGCTAAAGACGAACTGGTCGAGATTGCCGACAAGTTTGCCAATGTTCACTTTGTGCCAGTAGTAGAAGAAGCTCCTGCAGACTGGCAAGGTAAAGTTGGTAACGTGCTACAAGCTGTAGCTGAAGATTTCGAAAGCTTAGAAAACTACGATATCTATATTGCAGGTCGTTTTGAAATGGCTGGCGCAGCACGTGAACAGTTCACTCAGAACAAGAAAGCGAAGAGCGAACGTATGTTCGCAGACGCGTACGCATTCATTTAAATACGGCTTTTAAGGCAGAAAAAGAGGGTTTTTTACCCTCTTTTTTGCTTTTTTGATGAAATAGTCATCGAACAGTCATTTTTTTCCATTTTTTTTCAAAAAAGGGTTGCGAACGGATCTGAGTTCCCTATAATGCGCATCCACCGACACGGCAGACGCGATAAGGCTTCAGCAGAGTCGGAGAGGTAAAAAGCTTCTACGAAAATAAAATTGAAAAAGTGTTTGACACTGTCAATTAAATCGCTAGAATGCACCTCCGCTTTGAGAGAAAAGCTTCTCGCAAAGCAAGCTCTTTAACAATATAGACCTATCAATCTGTGTGGGCACTCGTTGATGATAATCCAATTAGA
>NZ_JAWOUT010000024.1:0-47177 GCF_033339515.1 Vibrio sp. 2130-1 | reverse complement strand
GTCACATATTGGCTTAGATTCACTTCGTGATGTTCAGCCGAAGGCGTATACACTAAGTTGGCATCTTTTAAGCTTAAGCTAACGGGCTGTTCTGGAGGTGTCACCTCGCTTGAAGAACTCTGCTCTTCTCCTCCACAACCTGCCATAAGGCTGGCCAAGATCGCCACTCCAACATAATTGCGTTTGTATCTCATTTTAATATCTATCTCATGTTAGAAAATAACGGTCATTTTAATTTCAAGCAATACAGTCCGAATCGGATGATTCTTATTTTGAAACTGAATAGCAACATGGGTAATACGATGAGGCTTTATCTTTGGCAAAATCGTTATACCTATCGAACAGTTGAATTGAGGTACGGTATCTCAGCAACATTATAAATGTCTTTCTAACGATAAAGGTTTACCCCCACAAAGTGAGTTTACTCGATTGGTGTTGTAGTAGAGCACACGAAACCGTATATATGTAAAACTACACTAAAGGTTCATATTGATTAAACAATGGTTGTCATCTAAGCGCTCCTGCTTCAGATGAAAATTTATCCAAAATAAGCCACTTACAAATAAAATTGGTTAAAAATAAGAACATTCCTATTTCTAATCAATATTAAATACAATTATCATAATTTAAATTAATCTATTTTGTATAAATAACACATGAAATCAATGTCAAAGGTTAAAGCCATTAAAGTCAACCACAACTTTGCTTTTAATAGAAGGTGCGGCGCTCTTATTAGTAATAAGATATATAGAGTACTTTATGAACATCATCGATATGTTGTGGTAAAAAACGAAATAGGAAAACTTAATGCCATACTGAAGTATGATGAACGTATAACACTACTCCAGAACCATATGACGAAAAATGTTGATAGTAAAACTTTCTATGCTTTGTTGATACGTGAGGGAGCGATCTGGACTCATGTTTATGGAGCTTATACTGAGTCGATCGTGACAAAGGTGGTCAATAACAACTTTAGGCAAACCCCATCTTTAGTTGTATCTACTAATCAAGGTCAAGTTGGCATAGATAACATTATAAAAGAACTCAATAAAAACTAAACGCTCGATATATTAAGATTAAAAAGGCGTTGTTGGGCTTTGTTGCCGAAATCGAATGAACTAAATCAAAATCTTACGATCAGATCAGGGACATTCATTTACTGACTTTGATTTCATGCCGAAGCCTCGCTATAAAACCACCAACTGGCGCAAGTACAACAACTCCCTAGTCAACCGAGGTTCACTCACTTTCTGGATTGACGAAGAAGCAATAACAGAGTGGAAACAATCTAAACAGCATAGGCGTGGTAGACCGCGATTGTTTAGTGACTTAGCTATCACGACCGCTCTCATGGTGAAGCGCATCTTTTCCCTGCCCTTAAGGGCGCTACAAGGTTTTATAGACTCAATATTTAAATTAGCGAATGTCCCATTGGTTTGTCCTCACTATACCTGTATAAGCCGCCGAGCCAAGGATGTAGAAGTTAATTTCAAAGCCTCAACACGAGGCGCCATCCAACACCTAGCCATTGATGCAACGGGACTCAAGGTATACGGTGAGGGAGAATGGAAAGTGAAAAAGCATGGAACTGATGGCAAGCGTCGAGTCTGGCGTAAACTCCATCTTGCGGTTGATACAGAAACACATGAAATTATCGCTGCAGAGCTGACACTATCTGGTGTGACCGATGCAGAAGTACTCCCTAATCTACTAAAGCAAACACGCCGTACCATCAAGGAAATCTCAGGAGACGGTGCATACGATACAAGAGAGTGTCACAGAGCGATTAGGGTTAAGAAAGCGATACCTTTAATCCCTCCGCGTGAAGGTGCCGCTTTCTGGGAAAAAGGGCATCCACGTAATTTGGCAGTTGGCTGCCAAAAGCTCTATGGCTCAAACAAAAAGTGGAAACAGAAGTATGGTTACCATAAGCGCTCATTATCGGAGACTGCTATGTATCGGGTGAAACAGTTGTTAGGTGGGAAATTAAGCCTAAGAAATTACAACGCACAAGTTGGTGAGACTTACGCCATGATCAAAGCACTCAACAAGCTAACTGGGATAGGTATGCCCGAAACTCAGTATGTTGTTTAAAATACGAACTATTTAGCTAGCGTCGCTCTTTTGCTGAATTCGGCAACAAAGCCCTTGCTGTTACCAAAAGGACCAGCTTTATGCTATCCGGTGCTCAACTGGGTATAACCGTGACAGGACTAGTTCTGGGTTTTGTCGCCGAGCCATTAGTCGGCAAATCCCTAGGCGTACTACTACAAAGTTTTGGAATCTCTCTTGAGACTGGCATTGCTATCGGTACAGTAATCACTTTGTGCATAGCCATGGTTGTACAAATGATCATGGGAGAGCTATACCCGAAAAACCTCGCTATTGCGAATGCAGAACGCATGTCTCTGATGATGTCCAGATCGACCTTACTCTACATGTCTGTCTTCGGCTTCTTCATTAGCTTCTTCGATAAGTCCTCCAATCTACTTCTACGCGCTGTACGCATAGAGCCCGTACATGATCTTGACGTAAGTGCTTCTGAAGAAGATCTACACCACATCATCGCCAACTCTCGTGAAACCGGTGATATTCCCGTAGAACTCTCGCTGATGATGGACCGTATTCTAGACTTCCCAGATCGAGACGTAGAACATGCTATGGTGCCACGCTCTCAAGTGGATTGGGTAACACTTGAAACGACACTAACTGAGCTTGTATCGTTGATGGCCCAAGCTCATACCCGTTATCCAGTGGTTAACGACGATGATGCACCAGTAGGTGTGGTTCATCTACCTGACGTATTGGGCCGTATCGATGCGGGCTATGCTGATGACACTGTAGAGTCGGTGATGCGCCCTGCTACCGTGCTACCAACGCTGATGACACTGCCAGACGCTCTAGAGCAGTTGGAAAAATCAACCAATCACCTAGCCTGTGTAATTGATGAATATGGCGGCTTTGCCGGTGTATTGACCATCGAAGACCTCGCTATGGAGATTGTAGGAGACATCACCGACGAACACGATGCTGATATCGCTGAAGCGGTAGTACCTCAAACTGAAAATGTATGGTTGATGGACGGTGATGTTCATATTGACGAGGTGGAACGTGCAATTAATTATGAACTGCCAAAAGACGACGTGGAAACCATCGCAGGTATGTTAATTGCCGAACGTGGCGCGCTCCCGACTGAAGGCGAGACAGTGCACATTGCATTGCCTACTGCGCCGTCTGAATTCGCTTCTGGCGAGCTATTCAAGCGTCATCTTGAGGTGGAAGTGCTACGTATTGAGAGACACGTTCCAACCGAGGTGAGAGTCAAGCTTGTAGAGAATCCTATTGAAGAAGGTGAAAAATAATGACTGATCCGTTGATGGTTATCCTAGTAACCACAGCCCTCATCGTATTGAGTGGCTTCTTCGTTATAATCGAGTTTTCGTTGATGGGTGCACGTCGCCACCGCTTAGAGGAAATGGCCGTAGAAAGTGCTTCTGCACGTGCAGCTCTGCGTGGAATGAATAATCTAACGCTGATGCTAGCAGGAGCCCAATTGGGTATTACGTTCTGTACTTTTGCTTTGGGCGCTGTCACTAAGCCAGCAGTTGACTATTGGGTTGGGCCAGTCTTTGCTTCAATGGGTATACCAGAATGGGCGGTAGATGGTGCCTCTTTTGGTTTTGCACTGTTTTTTGTGACCTTCCTTCACCTGGTAGTCGGAGAAATGGCGCCCAAGTCTTGGTCAATAGCACACCCAGAAAAATCCGCGCTGGCAACTGCCCTTCTTGCACGCGCGTATGTGTGGCCTCTGCGTCCGTTGCTAAACTGGATCAACAATATCGCAAACCGACTAGTGAAAGCCTCAGGTGTAGAACCAGTAGAAAGTGCTGCCGTAGGTGGTCAGGACATCAATACCATTCGCCAGCTCGTAGAGCACTCAGGCAAAGTAGGCACGCTACAACCGAGTATCCAGAAACAGCTCTCCGGCCTGATTGACCTTAGTTCTATCAAAGCTCAAACGTTAGTGACAGAAGGCCAAGTGATGGCTCATGTCAACAAGCACGCAACAGTCGCAGACGTTCGCAAGGTTTCGATGGAATCCGGACATATGCGCATTTTGCTGTTCGGAAACCACGGTCTCAAACCGCTAGTCGTTCACGTACGTGATACGCTGCTGGAACCTGCTGACCGACCTGCACGTGAAGTCGCACGTAAAGCACACGTGCTTGAGGCTGACACACCAGTATACGAAGCGCTAGCACGCATGCGTGAAGCGAGTGTGCAGCTTGCGGTTGTGCGTAAAGGTGACGAGATGATTGGCATTGTTACCCTGGCAGACATCTTGATGCGTGTAATGCCTACCACCAACAAACATATTGCTTTGTCGCAAACGGAAAACGTAACGAAAGTCCAGCCAATTTAGAGTTACAAACAACATTGGCGAAAAAGCGTATAAGATCTATCCTTAACAATTACGTGATATCGAAGTCACTTACCTAAACCATGCTTTGGCTATAGATATCACGTATAGTTTGCCCAGAATTCAAGGTTAACAAAGGTGTTAAAACCAAACTACGAACTTGTTTGAAATCCTTGATCACACGGGCTAGAGCCAATGTATTGTTTAAGTTAGGAAAGCAAGGCTAATTCGCCAAGCTAAGACGCTATCCTTGAGCTCTCTTCTTGACTTAGTGGTGAACGCATAAACAATATTCCGGTTTAAACCGAATCTGTAAACTGAAACCAATCAACTCTCTACACAAATTAATAGACGTCATAACGCTGTTATTACATCACAAGTAACTGGGCTAGCCAATAAAATGTATGCTCTTACCGCTGGATAAGCTAGCTCATCTACAGAAACTAAATTAGGCACCCCATCTATATCTTCTGGCACTTCATGAAGATAAAGTTAGGATTGTTGGATAAGCGACAACCTTATGTTTCACACCTGCTAGTTCTGCTTTCCGAGCTACCAGCTGTATCATTTCTTCTGAATAATCAATACAAGTCACTTTTGCAGCGCCCTGAGCAAGAAGGTATTGAGCGTAAATCCCTGAACCACAGCCAAGCTCTACTACATTTAAGTTTCTTAATGCCGGTAACATTGACTGAGAGTGGAGCGCTCCAAGTTTTCGTTGTAAATATTATCTTGGACAGCTTCGTCATACTCAGTAGCAAACGTCGAGTACATGTCTGACTTCACAGTATATTTCCTTTTATTACTAGTGTTTCATTCAATAACGATACAAAAAGAAACGCTGTAACAGCCAGCATGAACAAAAATGAATTGCGTTAAGTGCGCTTCAGCTTCAATGGATGGAGCACAAGAAAACATCCCCTCTTTCAAGTCAATAATTTACTTTCTACTGTTCGTTAGTTTCAACCTATCTCCGCTCAATTTCTCAAAAACAAAAGGCCCCGAAGGGCCTAAAAAATAAAACTCTCAACTTCAAACCCTAATAATCTGAAACACATGAAGCATTAAATTCGGATAACCCGGGGCTATTGAAGTATGAGCCAGTTCCAAGGTTCACGATGAAGTATTCCGCACCATACCGCGTCTCCGACCAATATTGTTTATGGACCGGCCAGCCATAATTTGTCCACAGATTGCCACGCGCTTTATGTAAACCCCTCAGCTCATCTCTGCTCGGACGATGCCAATTACGGCGCCCTGCAAAACCCATATCCGCTAAATGCTGGCAATAACGCTGATGCTGCGTGCCGCCAAGACCATCTTGTCGAAACATGGCAAAGTACCCATTAGAATAACTATCACTGAGCAAAGAAGAGTACGTTCGGCCACTGTTGGAGGATAAATTTTGACGCATGTATCCGAGCGCCTCCATCACTATGTCCGATGGAGTACTGGTGAACCATTTACCGTTCGCTTCCGTCACTTTCAAACACTTGCCTCTGGCATTATACCGGTCCGTATCATTCACCCGGCCACCGCATATCCCAAAGGGCGCTTCAAAGGTTACGTTACTGCGCGCCGCCAATGGCACACCACTCTCATCAAACTCTGCCAGTATCCTTACCGTAACATTGAAATCGTTCGGCCTATCCTTCCAAGTCACTTTGGCGACTTGCTTACCGTTTGCATCGGTTCTTCCTTGCGGCCGCACATCCACCGACCTTGCATGCGTGTCAGCAGAGAAGTCGACTTCATACCCCACTAATGGGTTATCAAACGCATCCTCTAGCTTAGCCGTCACTTGGTTGGTGCCATTGTAAGGCTGATTATTGACCGTGGTGCTCAGGGTTAATTCCGCTGTATTCACATCGGCGATAAAGCTCACCTGCTCATCGACCTGGCTCCCGCCGTATTCTGCGGTCAGCGTGAGGGACTCCACCTTCATGTTAGTGAGTTCAAATCGGGCCACGCCATGCTCATCAGTGAGGACATCACTCGACACTAACTGCGCACTGCTGCCCTCACTTAATGACGCCGAGACGTTTTCACCTTTAACCAGCTCACCACCAAAGGTCACCTTAACCGCCACTTCGGCTTGGTCCTGACTGTTGGCCACCGCCTCCAAATCCGACTCGCTAGGCACAACCAGCAGGTAAGAAGACTGGACACACATCGGCTTCACCGCAGCCCCATTTAACGGCGACGACTCACCATTATCCATCGCTTGTTCATAGGTCCCGTTATTATCTACCGAAAACGCATATTGAACTGGCCATTGGTGTTCATCTCCTATATTGACATTGTTCGTTAACGCCTGCCATTGCTCCAAGGTAGGGACACTCGCCCCCCTTGACGCACAGTAAGCTTCAAACTGCGGTGGTGTCATTATCGCCATTTCTAGTGATGGGTAATCGCTGTCGGATTGACCTTGCTCATACACTATCCCCTGTGCATCAGCCTGCTTGGTGGTCAGAGGGGCAAGAAAGCGCATGCCATCGTAGATAATGTCACCCCACGGCATGTTACCGTCCACTTCAATCTGCATCCCACCCACGGTATAAGACCCTTTATGGTCGCTGACGGCAAACGTGACAATGTTCGGTCCAAAGGTTGTCGATGAGAAGGTAAAAGACTTATTGTAAATATCGTTAGGGTCACTCGGGGTGACATCAGCATGAAAGGATTGCAAATAGACGAGTTGATAGTCATCCCCGTCTGGACTGGTGACGTACGGTGAGATGTCAATGTCCACAGCCTCATCATAGGTGACCGAGGTCGGGTAAATAATGTCTTCTTCGACAATCAAGCCCTGATTCGCCTCAACGGACACGGCAATATCCACCTGTCCCAGGCGTGGGTTTTGCTCTGCGTCGGTAAAACTGAATAGAATGCGGTCTATCCCGGTAAAGTCACTTTCTGGGGTATAAGTCAGAGTCTGGTTGGCTACATCCACATCTACCGAGGCGTCGTGGTTATACGGCAGCGTCACCGCTTCTGATAATATCCAGTCGGAGACATCCAAACCGATGGCATCAAACTGCGCGTGTAAATCCACGCTGACCGGCGTGTTTTTTAAGGCCGCGAGGGTCAGGGGTGGCAACTGTGCATCGTCTGACGTCTCGGTCGTGGCCAGACGCACCAGTGCGGAGTTTGACGTATTGCTCAAGCTTTGGGAGAACACCGACTTGCCGTTGGCACTTTCGGCGAAATAACGATAGTCACACGCCTTTTTGGTGTCCCCTGCCACATAGAACTGGGTATCCGTCTGCCCCACCACCTGACAGGCTGCATCCGAAGACAGCGCCTCTACCCGTGTCAGCTTAAACGGGCTGTTATCTGACGTGGTCACGTAATGGCTTAAATTCACTTCGTGACGCTCTACCGAAGGCGAGTACGCCAAACTCGCATCTTTTAAGCTTAGGGTAACACCTGGCTCTGGTGTACTTTCCGGGGCCTTCCCTTGCTCTTCTCCCCCACAGGCAGCCAGAATAAACGGCAGTGCCATAAAAGAAGCATTACGTTTAATACTCATCTCCATTCCTACTTTTAAAATGTAAACAAGCAGAATTTTGAAGGCCACTGAAAGTATTCTAAATAAGATAGCTCTGATTTTTCATTTTGTTGCACTTAGAGCCAACGACTGACAGTTTGACTTTCAAGGTATCAGTAATTATTAAATAAGCTCATGCGCATTAGATGTTATTTTTTGTAGGTGATAGGTCAGTTTCGAGCAGCACTGTTTTTAGGGGGAGTGACTCTAATGTCCGAAGTATCAAGGAACGGTTTGACCAATTGGCCACTCCATCTGCTGATATAACTCCTCTTTCACATAACGCTATCGTCAGGCTCTCCGCTTGCGATTGCGCCAGCATTTGTCCTATACATCGATGCGTACCTACACCAAATCCCAGGTGACGCTGCGAATTTTTTCTATTAGGATTAAACTTCCACGCGTCTTTGAATACGGCTTCATCTCGATTGGCAGCCCCCAGACAAAGCAGAACATTATCTCCAACTTTAAATTCTCGCCCCATATAGTTTGCAGGAGCGATAACCTTTCTCCTCGTCATCTGTAACGGGGACTCAAAACGCATCACTTCATTAACCATATCGCTTACTTTCAAACGATTACTTCTAATGTCTTCTTGCAATTTAGGATGCTGTGTGAGTATGTATAGTAGATTACCCGTAAGCGCTTCACTGGTTTCACTCCCGCCTAGCAATATAGTTATACAATCCGTGCTAAATCGCTTCAAAAGCATATTTTCATCTCCGCCGTACCCTTTAAGCAGGCTTCGATAAAAAATAGAGTCGTAACCCTCTCTATGTGAACGTGCTAGCTGGTTAAAATCCTGTTCTAAACTTGAAATAGCATTTATCAGTCGCTGAAGACCAAATTTGTCAATAGAGCTGGGATCTAACATTAGCCTGATAGTATTTTGCTCTTGCTCCACGATTTGCTGTAGTTCGTGTGGTAGGTTTAACCATGTATAAAATAGCTTTTTCCAGAGAGGTGCAGCAAGATCCGTGATACCGTCAAATTGACAGGTGGTCATTGTTGCTGCAACTAGTGATTGTGACTCCTGATAGATCATGTCACTTAAGGCGGTCCAAGACTCTCCCGAAAAGGCTGCCTGAAGCGCTCTACGGTGCTGCTTATGACTATGACCATCTTCAAAGAGGATGATACCGTAAATAAAGTCCCTTAAAGACGGGTTTACATTGAAACCTAGTTTATCCATTTCGTCACGTAAATCATCAGGTATACCTGAAGACACTAGTGCATTGTCTTTTAAAGCTCGAGAGACGTCTTGGTAGCGGGTTAACACCCAGGTTTTTCCAATTCGTGTGGCACACTGGTGCTGGCGCATTTTTTATAAATAGTGTAAAGGTTTTCCTGAAAGTCAGGAGAAGAAGGATTAAAACGCGGTGCTTTGATGTTTGTCATATGTTACTACCCATCACAGGAATAATTGAAAATGAGTCTATTGGCATATGCACTCTATCTCAATTTGTTGAAGGATTTATAACATAGCTATCGGACATTGCTTCAGGTAATTGACTGCTTTTGATAACAAGCAGCAAATTGAAACAGGTCATAACTCGTCATCGTGAAATAAGCTTGTTTGATATGATTCTTTAGGCCCTTTGAACGGGTATTCAGCGCCCCATCAATTTCTCCCTAACTGTTTTTTTAAATACTTACCAGAAAGCAAGTTTCAGGCATCCCTTTACGATGCCTGTTTAAAGTTGAGCCACTTATCGGAATTTTTACCGAAGCAATTCAGCATCCAACATGGTGTTAGAGAACACACTTAACTGTTAATAAAAAGCAACAATAAAGTAATGAGTCGTGCTTTCATTGCGCAGCGCTCTGTTATCGAATCCAACCTTCACGAGTGAAGAAGGGTTCCGCTTCTTTACTGATGATAAAATCGACAAATGCCTGAGTCTGTGGATCAGCTCCTTTGGCTTGAGCCACGTTTAGATCTCGGTAGATTCGTCGTTCAGGTTCAATTTCGACATAACTCACTTTATCTGGGTGATTCAACGGCCAATGAATCCAAGTTATCCAAGCATCAGCATTTTTTTCTTCAAACGCTTTGAAACTTGCCCCGCTACCTTTGGAGTAAGCAATAATTTTACTACGGAAGTTCTTCACATCATCCAGTGAACCAGTTCGACCCGCAATATCTTCCCATACGCCAGTACCTGACGTGTTATATACACCAAGCCCTTCTGTAACCACAATACGAACAGGGTTCGTAAGTAAGTCTTCTACCCCCGAAATGTTGTTTGGGTTTCCTTTAGGGACTACAATAACAGCTCGGCGAAGATATATAGGCTTAACATCGTCACTAGAAATAAACGGATAGGTTTCGACGAAGGCACTCATTGATTGCTCTGAAGACCCAAATATCAAGTCCGCATTTTTTTGAGCGTCTCTCGTCCATTTAGACTCAGGCCCTGCTACAACATTAACTTTGATACCACTTTTCTGACTAAAAGCTTCGGCCGCTTGACGTAACGATGTATCAGGCCCTCCAGGACCATAAACGTTAATAACGCCGTCACGAGGTTGATGTTGAATACTAGGATTAATCAGTGGTGACGCCGTCACTATCGAGCTAGTCACCAAGGCAGATAATCCGCCAATAATAAAGTAGTGTTTCATATATCTTCCTTAATCAATGTTTGCTTTCCTATTCTGAGACGATGACCTGTCCCATTCCGATGTACGTAATTCCAGCCTAAAAACGATAACTGTGTTTGATCTCGATCGTTGAGCCAATAAGCGCTTTCATAAAGCTTTTTATATGATTGCCAGTAAATGGCTTTTCCAACCAAGGTAGGTTAAGAGCCGATACAAACTCTCGGTCGTTACCCATTAATGCGATTTGTCGACTTGCTTGTATCACTTTCCCGGAGCCAATTTTCTCGCAAAAGTCATAGATGTCAGACTCTTTCATGAGCCTACTGTCGGTATCAATCAAAATAATGTCTGGATTAACACCCTGCCAAATCTGCTTAACTTGATATTGTCGATGGAGTTTATACGCTTGCTTGTGAGTACAAGTTAATACCTTAGGTTGCTTGTAAAGAGAATAAATAACATTTTTAAGAGCAGTGTAGACTAGTGGAAATTCACTAATGATAAGAACATTCACTTTTATAAATCTCTGTCTGTTTAAATCTAATCGCAGGAGGTCGCTCTGCGACATTATTCTATTGAAGCTATAGCAAGCTTGGTTTTCTACATTGAGTGCTATATACCCAACAAGTTATAAACCTTGATATCATTCATCATATTAGGGAGGGTTATAGGAGTATGGGATAGGATTAGTCCTGTTTTTTCGAAAAAATAAAACACCACGTATTTGAGATAAAAAAAGAGGGTTGTAAAACCACCCTTTTCAATTACAGCCTTGGGGCACTGGCCCTAGAAACACTTTCATCACAATATGAGAATTAACTCTGACGACAGCCCAGATAGCACGAGTCACCATTACACAGCTCTTGCTGCTAACTACGAAAGGTTTGATTTTATCAAGGATAGGTTTCCGCGGTGTCTTGAAGGGAGCTGGGCACTTTGATGTAGTGACAGTAATGGCTCTTCATTATCATTCGGACCAATGTCAGTCGCTTAGATTAGTGAATATTCATACAGCATATCCTACTGTTCGTCAGGGCATTTGTTGGGCGTCAGAACAAAATCCATCGAGCATGTGGACTGCACAGCGTTGTCAATCAATGCTGCCGAGGTTCCTATAATGGCTGACACAACGATACCACCGACTGTAATGGTTCCTTTTTCTCCAAAGACCGGCGCCGCGGTAATCACCCCCGCAACGCTCGTTGTTCCTGCAATGGCTTTGCCAACCGTTTGATACCAAGACATAAAAACTCCTTTATCATTGAGCATAAAAAAGGGTTGCCTACGGCAACCCTTTTTTTTGAAATCACACGATTTAAAAGCGGCTCATTCTTTTAATAGAGAGCCCGTGTACCCAATGATATATATTCATAATTAGCTCAAATCAAAGTAAAGCTTTGTCATATTAAAAATCAAAAAAGCGGTAACAACAAAGTAAACTACAAGTTACGCCCCCCTGCTTTTGACCTTACATTCGATACGCTCCTTTTACAGGTAGGTATTTGCGTCCTTGTAACTAAGTAAGTACACCGCTCAATGTTGAGTATTACAGTACTCCATAGATGAGATAGCCGTTGTATCCCAAATAACAGACCAACAGCACAGCACCTTCTATCCGAGAGAGCGTCTGCGATTTGTCAAAGCGGGCAGCAGTTAATAGCAATAACCCTGTTACAAAAAGCATTGAAGTCCAGTCACGCCAGAAGACTTCAGCGCCAATGTTGACTATAGGCTCAATGGTGCCAGCAATACCGATGACAGCTAAAGAGTTAAACATATTTGAGCCGACAACATTACCCACAGCGATGTCATGTTCCCCTTTACGAGCCGCCACAATGGATGCCGCTAATTCTGGTAACGATGTTCCTAAAGCCACAATAGTTAGACCAATCAATAAATCGCTGACACCGAGTTGTTGTGCGATTTCTACTGCTCCCCACACCAAGATACGCGAACTGATTATCAGTAACACTAGCCCTGAAATAAGCCAGAAAATGGATGACTTTAATGACATGTTTTGGCGAGACAGTTCGTCGCCCACCTCTTTTTCTAAATTGTCTCCCTTTGTGCGCAATGCTCTCCAGATTGACCAGCCAATCAAAAGCATGAACCCACCAATCAGCGCCCACGCTTCTAACATGCTGATATGTTGATTCCACAACATTGCGCCAATGACAAGCGTGACGAGAAGAAGAATAGGAAGCTCTTTACGGATGATGCTTGAATGCACAGCAATCGGAGCAATGATCGCTGTTACACCAAGTATCAAAGTTATATTGACAATGTTTGAACCAACTGCATTTCCGAGCGCGAGAGCAGAGTTACCCTCTATGGCAGCCATCGCCGAAACCACCATTTCAGGTGCAGATGTACCAAATCCGACGACGAGCATACCAATCAATAGAGGTGGCATTCCTGCGTAGTTCGCACTAGCGGCTGCACCTTCAACAAATTTATCTGCACTCCAGACAAGCAGTGCAAAGCCAGCGATAATTGCGAGTGTCGCTAAGAGCATGTTTTATCCCTATTAAAAATAGTAAAAGTATAGAATAACGGCTAGAGCCAATTGTTAGATGATATTGTGCATAACACTAAAAGTTGATTTACCAAATGATCATGTCCAACGGCCGTAAAGTGAACTTGTCTAGATCAATACCGACAGTTTCGATTGTCTGGATGATAGTACATACGGAAGTTCAATGACATGGCTAGTTCTTAATGATAGAAACGACTTGAACTACCTCCCCCTTAAGGAATGTAGATTGCTATTGTCACGCGACATTCGCGCTCTACTATTAAAAATAGAGTCGGCTTACATTATCTCTTATAGGTATCTAACATGTTAGTAGTCCCTGCCACCATAAAGACTTATGCTGGTAATAGCCCCTAAATATGGATATCTATTGTTAGCAGCATTCAAATCACGCTCATTTATAGAACCACGATCGAATCGCCATTCTCGGATAGCTAGCAACCATACCAATTTGCCTGTCTTGGATTTGAGCACCCTCAAAAGGTGCAGCTATCGACATTAATCAACTCATTGAAAGATGCGCTATGGAGTCCGAGTTACTTTGCAGGTTCTTGCGGTGGTGCAAGTCTTGAATTACAAACCAAATATATAGAGAGCCAGAGTCGCCCTACCTAATTTTCTACTTTGCAGCAATGGCTGGCATCCCCGTGATGAATGACGGGGGTTTTACGACTAAATGATAAACCTATGTGAAAGAATAACCTGTTTGCTTTAACACACAAAGATAAAGACCTTTATGATCGACAAGCTCAACAACGGTTAATGGTGTGCCACTTATTAGGTCATTCACTTGTTGAACATTAGTAGGTAACGTGTTGGGCACAATCAGACTGTTACTCCGGTGTAACTCCTGAACAAAGGCCGAACCGAGCGGGTGACTAAGCACAACTATGCCATTGTCATTCAACATCGCTGACATTACTCTTAATGCGGCCTGTTGATTAAGTAAGTTACCAAAACACGCATTACAGTATATTACATCATACCCTATCGGATTGATGAAAAGTGTCACATCACTTTGATAAGTCTCAATGTCAGGATATCGCGACTTTGCAATAGCTAACTGATTAGCAGATACGTCGAGCGCATGTACCCTAACATTCATGAATGACTCATTAATATATTTAATAAGAACACCTGTGCCCGTCCCTACGTCTAAGATGTTGTGTGTTTCGCATTGATGTTTACTCAGATACTTCTTAGCACTCTGCACAATCGTTTGTAACCTGGATGCTGTAAAATCCGGTCTAGACTTTTTTGATGCATACCACTGCGACTCTCGGTCAAAGAATGATTTTTGAATTGCCATAAAATCGTCGTTTGATAATTCACCACCTAGATATCGAGTGTCAAATGACGCATGTGTCTTCAATATATTATCTATATGTTCTTTCTCTTTATTCATTTTGGTGTCTCAATATGCCTGTTCAAGGTTAGGAGATAATAGATGGGAACCATCAACACCAAAAATGAGGAGCTTTACACTCTCAAATCACCGAAGATATTCTTCCCACCTAAAACGGACTAGATTAAAAGGAAAGTAAAATTGAGTAGACATTGTTATAAGTAAGCATGAAAACATATAGGAATAGTCTGAAAGCCATACCATTCGGTAGTTAGTTGAGGGAATGGATAGTTAAAGCACCTACTGAAGCATGAGTGATATTTATTAAAACGTCACTCAACAAAGACTCTCCTTTATCGGTCAAGAGCTATATTGTTGCAAGCATTTAGAAAAGTGGAAGGCTTTGTTGCAGAAATCGAATGGACTAAATCAGAATCTTACGATCAGAGACGCGTATTCACTGATTTTGATTTGATGCCAAAGCCTCACTACAAAACCACTAACTAGCGCAAGTAAATAACTCCTTAGTCCACCGAGGTTCATTCACGTTTTGGATTGACAAAGAGGCGATAACTGAGTGTAAACAACCTAAACAGTACTCCCTGTTCATTCGGTTATGTAATGCAAACCTATCAACATATATAGGCTATTGGACCATACTGTTACCTATGCTATAAACTTTAGCAGCTGATTCAATGCTTCTTAGGCACAACGATACTTGATCTCCTAGGCTTTGAGGAGAAAGATAACGTACAGTCACTTGCTGATCAGGGTGCAGTATTTTCAGCTCATTAGGTATGTTTTTTCCAAAACCAAATTTAAAAGTTAGTAAGTTTGGGTCACCGTTATATTCGTGCTTTGCATAAGTATGGTTTGCAGGGAAAGTGCTACTTCCTGAAACAAAACTTGGGACATTTTCTAATGCTAAATTTTGAGGACAGTTATACTCGTAGTCCATAGGAATCTCTAATATTAATGAATCCAAAAGATGCGATGTGTGGGTTTGGTTAACTATTGTAAAGTTGTAGGGAATTCCCAAGTCATTGGTAACAGGAACATTGTAAGGAACTTCGGCGGTTGCGGTCACAACAAACCCTTCGAGCGACTCTGCTTGAGATGTACTTGTTAAACCTAAAACGGCTAAAATTAATACCAGATCACTCATTTTCTTCATCATTTGTAACTCCTAATTTTGGAAAAAATATTTTCACTTAAAGAATAGTGTTTTTATTTAAACATTTAATACCTAAACTAATTTTATATTAAATAAATCTCAAATTTATGTTACCAATCCAATAATTTACAACCAGACATGGAAATAAGAATAATCTTATTTAATCATTATTAATGAGGTAATACCTTACGTGATAATCACTAAGTAAAAATCACAGCAAGTTAGTTTCTTGTATATTAAAGGTGGTTTAATCAATTAATAAGGTGTTGTTACGACTATATGACTGAGACTAATAGCTCTACATTTTGATTAGCCCATGTTCACCTGCTAGGTGTAGGCATGAAACCCAACTTTTAATTAAAAATGTCAAACGTTGGGTAGTTGGGAATCAGACTTAAATGCTTTGTCAGTTTTTACCTTTAACAGCTGTTATGGTTATCATCATGGGCCTTCGCAACTTGTCTGCCAACCCATCTTGTCCACTATTTCCTCCGATGGTTTTGGTTCTAGTACCGAGCGAATTTCAAACCCCTCAGATATCAAGGTAGATATATAAGTTTCTATTGTACGCTGGTAGTTAATAACGTCGCTGCCTAAAAATTTAGTTTTACTTTCCTCTTCAAGAAAGTAGTTATCCAAAGGCCAAACACTATACGCCACACGAGCTGTCATTGAGTAGACTGGCCGGAGTCATATAAGCTCTGGTGAACAGTTTCAAAACGGTACGCAATTACCTGCTTAGTGTGGAGGGTTCCTAAACAAGATTGCACAAGCGACAAACTGACCTCGGGGTATTGTCAAAGAATAGCAGCCGTGACTTGATAACCTTGCTTACTCTCAGATCGTACGTAGTTATACTATGTAGAGCAAGTGGCATGGACTGCTTGGCTCAAAGTCCTGGTTGAACAACATGGGAAAGTAGAAACTATAATGGCTTTAGCAAAGCAGCACGGTCGAGTGGTTTGTCGAGTTTTATCAACAGACAGTGAATACAATATCAATCGTGACTTTAAGTCGATGTAATTAATATTTTGAATAGATAACATTAAGCGACTTACACTATGGTGCGGATCAATTATCGACCAGAAGGGCTTCAGATATATGTTAGCGACCGTACCATTCGATTAGCAATTTCATCCTGAGGGGCGGCCATATATGTTGCTTAATTTAGCCTAAAAAGAAAACCGAACCTATTTAGCATGCTTTTTAATCAACACGACAAGTCTGAACCATACAACTTCTGACATGTCACATCAAAATTTCGCTGCCCAAGGACTTAGGACTGGCACCACCTAACCAAACTCCTCCCAATGGGAGGAGTCTTTTTATACAAAAGCATCGGAAAAATTAGTTCGTCTTCTCTAGCTTTTCTTTATCGATGTGTGCTTCATCAATGTCTGCGTATTTCTCGATAAACTTGATCTTTGACTCAGCTTTTAAAAAGCTTGAAGTCGCGATTTTTTCGGCAATAGTTAAACGGCTCTCGATGTCTTCCGCCTTTAGTTTATCGCTGACTTTGTTGAAAAGTGACATAGGTTTTCCTTTATTATCATTAACGTGAGAGGGAATGTCTGGGATTCGACCCGACGGGTATTAGCCAGCCGCTTGAATACGGCTCACTTCAACTTTGACTTCTGACCAATCTTTTTCGACTTCACCCACAATCGTCACTTTATCTTTAGGCGTAACAGTAAGGCCCATCCATTGATCGTCATCAAGTTCGATCACAATATTATGCGTGCCATCACTGAACAGATACTCTTCCTCCCCCACAATGTGAGTAATGTTACCCGTCAATTGCACCATAGATTCATCACGCGCTTCCAATGCTTGAGCCACTGTAGTGCTGGCTTGTGCCATTGGACCGTTGAAGCCACCTGAAAAGTTTTGAGGGTTAGCCATAGCCAAGCCAGAAACAAGAAGTAGAGCTGAAGTCATAAGTGTTTTTTTCATTATTGTCATCCCGATAGGTAATAAGTAAGTACAGGGTGACTATGACAAGGTTTGATTGAATGAAAGGTGAACTCGGCAGTCATTTTCCATTCATAAAGCCGATAGAAGGTCATTAATCTACGACAGGGGCATGCTTAAAATTATATATTGCCTACTTATCCTTATAAAAAGCCATGTTACTGTCATTATTATTCTGATGCAGGCCCCTGCTTACTAGGTTCGCTCAGGCAAGAAGCCATTGCAGGCGATAGCCTGCTTACCGCCACGCCCTAGTACTGAATAATTATTTACTGAGGTTCAGATTCCCAACAAGCTTACACCGTAACCTGTCACCTCATTCATAGACCAAAAATGTGAATTAATTCTTACAAGGGTATCACTCATCTCTCTCAACTCCACAATAACTCCCCTAGCGCAAACTTTGTTGGATTCTCTACTAACCGACCTAAGTTCTGGTTCCAGCTGGAGCCAAAAAATAAAAAGAAAAAATCCGATATTCAGTATTTTGAATATCGGATTTTTATTTCGTTATCGAGCTAACCAAATTCTCGCTAATATTCCTATCGGCGTAGTAACACCAGTTGTGACAGAGGAAACTTCGCCATCTCTTAAGATATAAATGGTTGGTGTAACACTAATTTCCCATTCTTGCATCACTTCGCCTTTAGGATCGTTTATATTGTCAAAACGATAGTCTTTTGCCTGCATAAATTGCGTCACCCGCTCTTGAGGGCCAGAAGCACCTGACACGCCAACAACTGAGTAATGTTGACTCAGCCAACTCATGCTCGGGCTAACAAATTTACAAACCGGACACCAAGTCGCCCAAAAGTAAACAACGACAGGTTCTTCATGACTTTTCGCGACTACATCTACATATTCTCCATCACCCATGATTGCACTCAGTGGCGGTGCCTGCTCGCTCGGCATATCTTGTGCTCGATACCAGTCCATCGCGAGAGAAATCACTGTCACAATTAGAACCACTTGTAGTATCTGACCAAGCCAATACTTCAGAGATTTTCGCTTTTTAACAGTATTCATTGAGTGGCGCCTCCACTCGCCTTCTCAATCGCTTCTGTCACAACACTATCTGTTAGTATAACTGGCAAAGGGATCCCCTCTGGCGCCGCCGGGCCATAAACGATATTAAACGGCACACCGTAGCGTCCATGAGCTCGTAAAAAGTCAGTTACCGAGGCGTCTGGATGCGTCCAGTCACCTTGTAATGGTGTGACATTCGGACTTTGAAGCAAAGAATAAACCGGATCTTGCCATAGAACGCCGATCTTGTTCGCTTTACACGTGACACACCAATCCGCAGTCACATCCACAAACACTACTTGTCCATTGTTGACGTGCTCTTCAATCGCTGAATTAGAAAGCTTTTGCCAAGCCAGATCATCCGGAAGTGGCGTTGCCCATTGGTCAGCAGTGACACTGCCAAGTAGTAAGCCTCCAGCTATCAACACTAACGATGCGGTCCCCGATACAGCAAGTGCTTTCACACCATACACACGTTTAACTCTTGCCATCATGACGACAAAAGCAACCACAGCGATGAGTGCAATCCATAACATCGGTACATGATTTGCCATTAATGAAAGTAGCCAAACGCTGGTTACCAGCATCATTATGCCAAACACGATCTTAACGACATTCATCCATGGACCGGGCTTAGGTAGTTTCAGCGCGATACTTGGAAACACAGCGACTAAGAGCCAAGGCAGTGCCATACCCAATGCTAATGCTGTAAAGGTTGCAAATAACGTTAATACGTCCGCGCCCAAAGCAAAAGCAACGGCAGTACCTAAAAACGGTGCGGAACAAGGTGTCGCAAGCAAAGTGGCGAACATACCTTGAACGTAATGACCCACTAGAGAGTTATCACCTTTCGATGCGAGCCATGTATTAGTACCCGATGACAGACGGATTTCAAATAACCCCAACATATTGGCGCCGAACAAAGCAGTGACTAGTACCATCAATCCTAGGAACCAAGGGCTTTGGAACTGTACGCCCCAACCGATCGCGTTACCCGTAAGCTTCAACACCAAAATGAATCCAGCTATCAGCCAGAACGAAGTGAGAATCCCCAGAGAAGAAGCGATAAACTGGGTACGAATTTGACGGCGCTCTACACCATGCGCAGCCACAATACTGCTGAGCTTCATCCCCAATACAGGCAGCACACACGGCATGATGTTCAAAATCAAACCGCCTAACAATGCAAATAAGAAAATACTCGCTAACGAGGTAGTTGGTAGTGACGATGCAATTGTTCCTACTTGCGCTTGTGTTACCTCTTCGACCAGCAAGTTATCATCTTTGATAGAAACATATAACGATTGTTCATTAAGCTCTACCTCACCCAGCCAGGTATCAACCGAGTAATTTGCTGTGACGACATCCCCTTCTTGCTGAAGTTCATCCAACTTGAAGCTGTAGTCACGAGTCTCATCACCAACACCGTCCACCAACACTTGAGGGTTTTGCCAACCTTGCGTGTTCTTTATTTTGATTTGTAGTTTGGATTGCGTCGCATCCCAATTTGTTTGCGTGACCTCAACAAAAGGCGAAGATTGGGGAACATCGCTCACCGCTTGGGCATAACTGAACATCACGTCTTCGTCCACTTTCAGCTCAGAGGGTAAGAACGTCAATTGAATTTGGTAGTCCGTCAGCACACAAATCGTCGTACAGGAAGAAAGCGTGAGCACTGCATCAATCGTGACGGGTTTCGACATATCGTCGATATGCAGCGTCATTGGGAACAAAGTGTCGCCTTTGTAACCGAGAGTCTCAATGCCCAATAACTCGAACTTTTGCGGATATGGCCATTGCCAATCAACCTTGCTCAGGTTTTGCGAGTTTTGCCAATCTATCGATGGCGCGACACCACCCTCGCCCGGCGATCGCCAGTAAGTTTTCCAGTCTCCGGTTAACTTGACATCCAAATAACCTGTAAGTGTTTTGGCTTGCGGATCTTGTTGACCCGTTAGTACAAAGCGCGTTTGCACTGGAGGATGTTCCGGATTGGTCATCCAACCGGTATCGGTAGTTTGTGCTGAAATATTCAGAGAGAACAGGCTCAAAGCCAGCGCCATGAAGAACATAGACGCGAACTGAGTCAGTTTGGTAATTTGATTCATAGTAATTCCTAATGATAAAAACAAATGTGCTAAATCGCTGACGTTATTGGTCAGAAAGCACGTTTTTATTCTTGGAATACACAGAAAGTCAGATGGACTCGATACTTACGACCTATCGGCTCCGTCCAATGTGTTGCGCGAATATAAGAGCAGCACATCCAAATAGCCGATGCTAAAAGGCCGACAAACAGAACAACAATAAATGCATCGAGTTGATGTTGAGAAAATTGAATTAACTTTTCAGACAATTCGCATTTGCTGGTTTCTTTAGCATCAATCGACTTGACGCTCGAACCCTCATCAGTAAGTGAAACCGCAGGCGATACCGTCTCGTATTCTATCGAGCACGACAATGCAAAACCTGAATTTTGCATCAGACACACGACAACCACCCAGCCAATAACAGCTAGTAGCCATTTCGCTCGTTTATGTGGTGTGTGATGTCGTTTAGTCAATAAACTCATAAGAATTCAGATAAAGTAGGAACGAAGAAGATAATACGCGAGTCGTCATAAAGCTCAAGTTACATTTGCCAAATAGCCTTAAGAAATTTCATTCACTAGGCTCTAATCTTGCGTACCATATTATACGACAGCTCGGGCGACGGTTGTCGCTAAGAGCTTTTTCAATAGATTGGCGCGGTGTATTTCAACCGTGCATATTGCAATGCATCGACCACCATTGGGACATCGCTATACCCGGTTAGATAAAAATAACGGTCAAGGAACTATTGACTTGATTTAGAATTTGATGGACTTGCTGAGTGCGAAGATGAGGTAATCGGCTCTCAAGAGTGCGCCATTGACTGAGAAACTCATCACCATGCATTTCCATCACATCACGACAAATGGCTAAAGCTGCCCTAGCCCCTATTCTTTGCTACTCATGAACGTTCGAGTCAAGCTCTAAAGGTTTGGCTAAATAAAAGCTTATTAGTAAGATCCTTTGGCACATCCACATTCATGGCTTGCTTAATTTTCGCGTCGAGATACAAAACGTCATCGATATATTTAGTGTTAGCATCACTAGCGGCCAAAGCTTGCAGAATCTCGTCATACTTCAGTTTTGGGTCCAACAAAATACAACGACGAAGTTCTAAATCATCCATTTTTATACCCTATTTTAGTATCTTGAGAATCCAGTATCTCTTTAAATTGATTACGAGCTCGGAAGAGTCGAGTCATGACAGTGTTTTTATTTAAATCAAGAATATCGCCAATTTCTTCTCCACTAAAACCTCCCACAACCTGAAGAAATAGAGGCTCGCGATATTCCACATCCAACTTCATGATCTGTGCTTGAATCCATTCTTGTTGACGCCGAGGTTCATCACTGACTTTAACATCATTGCCAAACTCCTCGATATCAACTAAATCAAGTTGTTTACGTTCGAAGCGACGCGCGTTTTCTCGCCTTACTATCGTATTAAGCCAAGATTTCGCTGCTTTTTCATCTTGCAGACTATCGAGTGATTTCCATGCACGTAAGCAGGTCTCTTGCACTAAATCTTCTGCGATTGATTTGTCCCTAGACAACCAGTATGCATAGCGGTACAAATCGCGGTGATAGCCTCGGACAAGTGCTTCATATTTTCTTTGTTTGTCCATACCAGAGTCGACCGGACTGCTGGAATGTTTCTTTCCAAATATTTTTAATATGGCCACAGCAGCCTCCGTCCTCACTCTATGATTTTCTTATGCGTTTTGAGCATAATTCCATCACTTATTGCTAAGCTAATCCGAGCCTTTCTTAATTAATACGCGAGAAACCCGCTAACCCGTCTACCGACCCAAAGACGTAAATTCGCCCAATGAAACTCGTACTTCTCACTATCACCTTATTTTAGAACCGACCATTAAACATGGCGTGAACTGGTTTCCAAACAAAACCGCACATGAGTAACAAGCAGACTATGAGCCTTGGCGAAACATCGTGGATACAACATCAACCGGGCTTTAAAGGCATTTGAACGAAAGCAGTAAGTTAACCCAAATGCTTTGAAAAGACAGTGAGCGGTGAGTTACACCCTGACGCATATCTATAACCGACCTGTAAGAATATGACGCTTAATTTGACCTTTTAAATCAATCAGTGTTTTTTGCTCTGTATCAATTAGGAAGTGATCGCTCGCTTGCCCGGTTGTAAACTTTTCAAGAATCGCAAACAGGCTACCAAAGCGTGAACGAAAGACTTCACCAACGGCGTACTGACCTAAATCACCAGGCTCAAAATCTACCGTTCCTGCGAAGTCCGATAACTCTTTACTTAACAACTCATATTGCAACAACTGTGCTTCTTCTATATCACGGAACGCTAACTCATCTGCATTGCGCAGGCGGTAGAAGTCCGTTGCTAGCTCTTCAGCATCCCAATTGGCAAAGTCTGTCAGTGTAAAACCAGCTCCCTGAGCAATGATTTCTGCTTGCTGCGATGCAGCGTGCCAGTCTTTCTCGAATTGCTCGTAATCCACAACTGTATTCTCGTTGCATTTTACGATGTCATAGCCAAGCTCTTTCGCTAACTGACACACAGTAAATTCTGTCGATAGCTGAGACATTGTCAGCATGTCATCGCCATCCATATGCATGAGCATTTCACGCATTTCTATCGGCCAATCACTCGGTAAGAACCTTAGGCGTGTCAACTCTCGGATGTGCCAATCCGTCAGTGCGTAGTAGCTGTCAGCTTCTAGAATCTCTTTATTCCAAATGCTCGCTTTTGCGGTTTCATCATCTCCAGCTTGTTCACTCAGGTACTCATGCTCGCGCGCGTAATGTTCAAACAATTCGTTATAACCTGCCACTTTGTCGATAACCACGGTTTCCACTTCAACTTGGTGATCAGGGAAGATGTTCAGCAGTTTGTAAGCCGGAATGTAACCAGCCAAAGAAGGCGCTTGAATATTGAATAGCGTGTGATGTACACCGTCAATCACGTAACTTTTCTTGCCAGTATCATTGAAGTGCATGTGGCCACCAACGTGAATGCTTAAACCAGTTGCTGCCAGTGCTTTACTAGTGTCGTCGTTTGGTTCACGAGAAAGCTGATGACTGCCCTCACCAAACAAATCCTCAATATCTTCTGACGCACCGTTGTAGAAATCAGTCATCGGGAAATGGCTAAATGACACCAAGGTTTTGTTCTGCTCTTTTGCTGCATTAACTACATCGCTGATCCACTCAATAACGTGCTGTTTGTGAGTCAGCATCATGTTATAGCCCGCACTACTGGAGCCATCAAAATCATCGCCATTGACCGAACCATCTGGCAAAGTGTCTTTTGGCTTGTAGACGTTTGCGTCGATGGCTAATAACCATAACCCTTTTACTGGCTCTACTAAGTAACTGGTATCAGGAACCACCGCACAATTCGTATAACCATCTTGCTTGTACTCGCCGCCTGTCCCTTGGTGGCAAATCTCGAACATACGCTTGTCGTAAGTCGATTCTTCTGAAGCAAGTTCGTACGAATAGTTGTTGCGGGCTTTGTCGCTGCTGTAAGGCGTTTCGAAGTACAAGTACTCTTCTTGCGGGTAGAAACCGTGCGTGCCAAGGATATCCATGATCTCCTTGTAGCCCCACTCTTTTACTTCTTCTGTACAGATGGTGTCTAAGTTGCCATCTTCACCCGGAATCGTACCCCATTCGCCTTCGTAATCAACACACTCATCTTTACCACGGCTGAAAATACGTTGTTTCTTGCCGTCTTCACCAAGGTAATCCGATTTGCCTGCGGCTACAGTAAATGGCTTGCCCGGATCGTGGTTACCTGGCGCTGCGAAGAATTCCAGTCCGTACGTCTCACGGTAGTGGTCGAATATTTTAACCAAACCACGCATGTGCACAGGCTGGCCGTCATCACTAAAATCCCCTGGTAGCGCCACATACTTAATTCCACGCTCTACCACGTCATCTAAAGCCGCGATCATCGCGAAGTAGTTTTCATTGAACAGGCGCGTCGATTCCATCTGCGATTGCATGGTACGAATCGTCGCGTACTTACCGCTTGAGTTGGTATATAAGCCTTGGAAAGAGCCGTCTTGGAAATCACCATACACATCGTGGAAGTGGATGTCTGGCATAAAGGCCACTTGGACTGGAGCCTCGAGTTCTGGCGTTTCACCGCTAGAATGATCTGAGTCGCAGCCAACTAATGTAGTGGCGATCATAGCTGACAGCAAAGAAGTCGTACTTAAATTCATACTATTACGGATATATCAATTACGAGAATCGGAATAGTTTAAGTATAAAAAGTGACAAAATTGCTTCAGTTACATGATAATACTCTTAATTTAAAGCAAAACTTAAAAATAAAATTTAAAAGATTATAAATATGAGAAATATAATTCCAAAGGACAATATTTAAGCCACTTAAATGCACATAATGAATAGCATCAAAAGGCCTGAAGACTTGTGTCAGAAAGGAAAACCGCGACACAATGTCACCGTTAGTTAGATGTGAAAGCGTTCGTACCTAAACAGAAACTACAATGACATCATAAGTCCCCATATCAAAATATGCAGAAAAATTGTCCTCCTATAACCGATAATATTCATTTACTTCTTGTACATCTCACAAATAGACACGACTCAAGTACGGCCCCTACACTCTGGGCGACAAAAATCTAGTGCTTTCTTACTCCAGTCCTATATAGGTAAATCGGTCACATATTGGTTTTGCCAATCATCATCAGAACTTTGAGCTAGGTAAAGTTCAACTGGGTGAAAGCCGCGTTGTTCGGCACTGTAGCTTTTGTTATGAAAGCTATACACCACCTCTTGTAAGCTCTCTCTTAAACATGACTTGAAAATTAAGTGTCTCTACAAAGCATGTCGTTAACTGCCCTAACGCTGCAAACGCTGCGCCTCAAATATCATGAATGAGGGGCCCGATTTGGTTTCTGATTGAAGATTGTGCGGACATAAGGACTCTTCCCAGTTGATAGTAAAATAAAAACAATAGTGAATTGAAATTACCGAAAGGATTGAAAAACATCTATTTAAAAATAGTTAACAGCGTAGCGGTTTATACAATCTCACTATTCGCCGGAATATTCATTAGATTTCACCATGGGATGTGGTGTGCGGGTCGATTGCACAGCTTTATCTATTAATGCTGTAGATGTGCTAACCAAAGCAGACACAACATACCAGCTATCGTGATTGTTACAGCGGCATCAATTGGCGAGGTTTTCTGATCTTTCATCGTCGTTTGTTCTTCTTTAGGCTTTCATTCGGTCGGAAGGAATAAACAGATTCTGCATAAGGCAAAACGCTCCCCCTTCAAGTTTGCGTCAAAGACGGTAACCACCAAGTGAAAACATAAAATAAAGAGCGCCGAAGCGCCCTTTTATCGTGTTTATTATCACCAGTATAACTCAGTTACAGCAACCAAGTCTTACTCGCTTTGCTGAGCTGGTTTAGGATTAGTCTCAGACAACTCTGCCTCTGATTCTTTTCTCGCACGTCGATCAAACAATCGCTCAACCACCACAAAGAAGATTGGCACAAAGAATATACCTAAGATCGTCGCACTGATCATGCCACCAAGTACACCAGTACCTACCGCATTTTGACCTGCTGAGCCCACGCCAGAGCTGATAGCAAGCGGTACTACACCCAGACCAAAGGCAAGCGATGTCATAATAATTGGGCGCAGACGAACACGAACGGCATGCAGGGTTGCTTCGATAAGGCCAGCGCCTTTCTCGTAGTAATCTTTCGCAAACTCAACAATCAGAATGGCGTTTTTAGTTGCCAAGCCGACCGTCGTTAATAAACTCACCTGGAAGAACACATCGTTGTCCATACTTCGCGTCATTACCGCGAGCACAGCACCAAGCACACCAAGAGGCACAACTAACACCACGGCGAAAGGTACTGACCAACTTTCATACAAAGCGGCGAGAACTAAGAATACGACAAGGATAGACAGTGCATATAACATTGGCGCTTGGTTTCCGGAAAGGCGCTCTTCATACGAAATACCATTCCAGTTCACCGTAAAGCCTTCTGGTAGCTTTTCTACCATTTCTTCAATTTCTGCCATGGCTTCACCACTACTGACGCCAGGAGCTGCACCGCCTTGGATATTCATCGCTGGCAAACCATCAAAACGCTGCAAAAGAGGTGAACCATACGTCCACTCTCCGCTCGCAAAGGCAGAGAAAGGCACCATCTCACCTTTTGAGTTGCGCACGTACCACGAATCGAAGTCTTTTGGCTGCATACGGTATTCCGCATCACTTTGCATCATGACTTTTTTCACTCGACCGCGATCAATATAGTCGTTAATGTACGCCCCGCCCCATGCCGCTGACAGGATTTGGTTGACGTCATTAATGCTAACATCCAGAGCACGCAGTTTAACGTGGTCAATGTTCACTTTGTACATTGGCGCATCTGCTTGGCCATTCGGACGAACACCGACAAGTTTCGGGTTTTGTGCAGCCATGCCAAGCAGTTGACCTTGCGCAGCGACTAATGCGTCGTGACCTTTGTTCAACGAATCTTGAAGATAGAAATCAAAGCCTGTCGAGTTACCCAATTCTTGAATCGCAGGTGGTGCAAATGCAAACACCAGTGCTTCTTTGATGGTTGAGAAGTAACCCATCGCTCGACCAGTAATGGAAGCTGCATCAGCACCCGGCGCTTCACGCACTGACCAATCTTTCAGACCGATAAAGGCCATCCCCATGTTTTGGCCTTGACCTGCAAAACTAAAGCCCGCAACGGAGAAGACGGATTTCACATTGTCTTTCTCATCCACAAGGAAAAAGTCGCGCATTTTATCAAGTGTTTTTTCCGTCTGCTCTTGCGTTGAGTTCGGCGGTAAAATGGCCATTGAGTATACCGTGCCTTGGTCTTCATCCGGCAAGAATGACGTCGGAAGGTTCATAAACAGCCAGCCCGCACCTGCACTCATTGCCAAGAATACAACCAACATACGACCTGTGCGCTTGAGGAGTTTAGCAACGCCGGTTTCATAGCCAGCTGTCATCGCATCAAACTTGCGGTTAAACCAGCCAAAGAAGCCTTTCTTTTCTAGAAGCTCAGCATCGCCTTTTTTCAGTAATGTTGCACATAATGCTGGAGTCAGAATTATCGCTACCAAAACTGAAAGTGTCATCGCCGCCACAATCGTTATCGAGAACTGACGGTAAATAACCCCTGTAGAACCAGACATAAACGCCATAGGGACGAATACCGCTGAAAGCGTCAGACCCACACCAATCAGGGCACCAGTGATCTGCCCCATCGATTTTTTGGTCGCTTCTTTGGGCTCTAACCCATCCTCATGCATCACACGCTCGACGTTTTCCACCACAACGATGGCATCGTCCACCAGCAAACCGATAGCCAGAACCATCGCGAACATGGTTAACGTGTTTACGCTAAATCCAGTCGCGTACAAAATAGCGAAGGTGCCGAGCAGTACGACAGGTACTGCGATCGTTGGAATGATCGTCGCACGGAAGTTCTGCAAGAACAGGTACATGATTAAGAACACAAGAAGAATGGCTTCTAATAGCGTTTTAACCACTTCTTGAATCGAGGCTTTGACGAATGGCGTCGTTTCAAATGGGTAAGCAATCTGCAACCCTTCTGGGAACGTTGCACTCAGTTGGTCTAAGCGCTCTTTTACTGCATTGGCGGTCTCAAGCGCGTTTGCACCAGTACCTAATGAAATACCTAAACCCGATGCTGGGAAGCCATTATATTGACCTCGAATATCGTAACTTTCTGCGCCACGTTCAACACGAGCTACATCTTTCAAATAAACATTCGAACCGCTGGCGTCAGACTTAAGAATGATGTTTTGGAACTCTTCCACACTGCTCAAACGACTTGCAGACGAAATCGTTGCATTCAACAGCTGACCTTCCTGCGCAGGTGCTGCACCAAGTTGACCTGAAGAAACTTGCGCGTTCTGTTCACTGATAGCATTTGCTACGTCGATTGCGGTCAAGTTGAACTGCGTAAGCTTAAATGGGTCCAGCCAGACTCGCATCGCATACTGCGCACCAAACGCCTGCACTTGCCCTACGCCAGTTACACGACTAACAGGGTCTTGAATATTCGTTACAACAAAGTCACTGATATCGTTTATTGTAAAATCGGGATCTTCAGAATAAACCGCCACCACCATAAGAAAAGACGTGTTGGATTTATTCACGACGATACCTTGGTTTTGCACTTCCATCGGCAATGACGTCAAGGCCAATTGCAGCTTGTTCTGCACCTGTACTTGCGCGATATCAGGATCAGCTTCGCTATCAAACGTCAGGGTAATTGTCGCATTACCGAATGCATCACTGCTCGATGATAGGTAGCGAAGATAATCTAATCCCGTCATATTTTGCTCGATAACCTGCGTTACCGAGTCTTCAACGGTTTTCGCTGATGCACCTGGATAACGTGCACTGATGGTGATCGTTGTCGGTGAAATTGTTGGGTATTGCGAGACGGGTAAATTGAATAATGACATTACCCCCGCCAACATCGTTAGAATCGCGAGAACCCAAGCAAATACCGGACGATCGATAAAAAATCGTGCCATGATTACTCCTGTTCACCGTTTTGGATAGTTACAGGACTGCCTGGACCTACCTTTTGTAACCCAGCAGTAATGACTTTATCGCCCGCTTTCAAACCATCAATAATACGCCATTGATTATTGATCGCTTCGGCTGTCTTCACTGGTCTCGCTTCCACTTTGTTCTCACCATTCACCATCATCACTGTCGCTTTGCCTGTCGCATCGCGAGAAACGGTATTTTGTGGTATCAGAATCGCGTCAGGGTCAACACCAGTAATAACCGTCGCACGAACAAACATTCCTGGTAGTAACAAACCGTCAGGGTTTGGGAATTCAGCACGAAGCGTCACGCTACCCGTACTTTCGTTCACATTGACCTCGGTAAATTTCATCGTGCCTTTATGTTCGTACGTGCTGCCATCTTCAAGCATCAATGTAACTTGCGCAGAGTCATCTTCTTGCATATGACCTTGTGAAAGAGCCGCTTTTAAACGCAGCAGTTGCGCGGATGATTGCACAATATCAACGTTGATAGGATCAAGCTGCTGAATGGTCGCTAATTTGGCTGCTTGGTTAGCCGTAACCAACGCACCCGCCGTCACACTCGATTTACCGATCACACCGCTAATCGGAGCTTTCACTTGCGTGTAATCTAAATTGATTTTTGCCGTATTGATCTTAGCTTTTGCGACTAGGACCTGTGCTTGCGCTTCCTTGTATGCTGCTTCGGCTTCATCCAAATCTTGTTGGCTGATGGACTTTTTGATGATCAACGTTCGGTAACGCTTCACTGTGGCATGGGTCGATTCTGCCGCTGCTTGAGCTCGGATTAATTCCGCTTCAGCGCTCAGCAAATCCGCTTGAAATGATGAATCATCAATTTGATATAGGGACTGTCCTTGTTCAACAAGTCCCCCTTCAACAAAATTTCGCTCTGAAATAATGCCTGTAACTTGCGGACGAACTTCCGCTTCTTTGAATGCACGGCTACGACCTGGCAACTCAACAGTTAACGCTTGGCGAGTTGGCTCCACCGTTAACACTTCAACTTCGGTTGCGGGCGCGGTATCACTACCTTGGCTCGATCCTTCTTCGCTAGGTTGACATCCAACCACAAAAAGGCTCGACGCAATCAGCAGAGATAGCGTAGTTTTACGTCTCATGAATTGTTCTCTCTTCTACCTACAAGCCTTGAAGATTCCTTATTAAAAGCTTCTAGAATGGCTTAATGATGACTAACGGATGTATATCCAGAACAAACTAATTAGGAAAATAATTACCCAGCATTGCACATACAAAAAATGACAGTTCTATACGCTTACGAAAAACGTTTATGCTAAAGGTGTAATGAAGTTTTCAAATCTAAAGATTTTGGGTTGGAAATCACACCTTCCTGTGAGCAATTACAGTGGTTAAAAAGCAGTAAAAAAGTGGTGAAAAAATAATAATAAAATGTAAGGATTTTGTCATCACTGTCTAGTTTTTTTACCACTTATTATGTAAGAAATGATTAAGAAATAGATGTAAATAAAGTCAAGTTTTCAAAAATCCAGTTCGCCCGTAATACTAAAAGTATCCACCGACATAGCAGTATTCTTCATATACACTCGGAGCTAATCACTCTAATACACAACGACCATGCTGCCTCTGAACAAAGAAAGGACAAAGTAATTCGCCTGGTTTTACTGTGCTGGAAATATATGGGCCCTCTATATTAGAGGTTCGCCAGAACATTCTTTAGATGTCACTATGGAATTTGGTAAGCAGATTGCACTCCTTTATCAAGTAATGCAGTTGAAGTACCTGCTAAAGAATACACAACAATACCACCAGTTATAATTGTTCCGGTCTCATCAAAAACCGAAGCGGCGGTGATCACGCATGCCGAACTTGCTGTTAAAGCGACAGCTTTGCCAATGGGCAGATACCAAAACATAAAGAAGTTCTTTATCATTGAGCACAAAAAGGTTGCTAAACGCAACCTTTTTTGTGAAATCACATGATGTTGAAATTCCCTTTTGTCGTAAGAGAAATCCACGCATCAGAACAATGTATTCATAGGTAACTCAAATTAAGTTAGTTGACAGACTTCCCCCAAGCGTTAACGTGCCAATAGAATACTCTCCATCCAATCATCTACTTCACTCTCTACCCATGCCACCGCACGGTCACCTAAGTTGACCGACTTCGGGAAGGCGTCCTCGTTCATTTTTCGGTAGATAGCCGAGCGGCTCAATGCGGTCTTTTCCATCACTTCTTTCAGCTTTAAAAATCTCATGGGAATTAACTCCTCGTTCTTTTACCCATGGAATAGCTCTGTGAGTTAGAAAAAACGTTCAGGACTCTTCTTCTCTCTGAATCTAAATACTTTCAGATATATGTCCTCTTAGTGAAGAACTTACCGTTTAACACTTGGAGGACCTATGTCGACCAACCACCTTCACTACCAAAAACACAAGAAACATCAAGAAAATGAAATCCTAGAGCATGCCGCTGAAATCCTCGCTAACCGCTACGTGCGAGGTAATGCCCTTTGTAACCCGGAAGCAACCAAAGAGTATGTTCGATTCAAACTAGCCAGCGCGGAGCACGAGGTTTTCGCTCTGCTACTGCTTGATAACCAACACCGTGTCATCGAGTTTAAATCACTCTTTAAAGGCTCCATTGACTCCGCCAGCGTTTATCCGCGCGAGGTCGTCAAAAGCGTCTTGGAAGTGAATGCGGCGGCGGTCATTCTGGCGCATAACCACCCTTCTGGTGATCCTTCTCCATCTCAAGCGGATAGGCGTATCACACGCAAGCTCATCGACGCTTTAGCGTTAGTGGATGTCAGGGTGCTTGACCATATCGTTGTCGGAGAAAGCAGTGTCTCATTTGCAGAAAAGGGGTGGTTATGATCAGCACGATTTATGGTGGCGTTTCTTTAGCGCCACAATTACATCAACAATTGGAGAAGCTATTGAAGGCATACTCTTTACCTGACAATACCAAACAGTTGCTCCTGACTTGCCGTCAATTAAGCTACTACCGCCAAGGCCGGGGGATTCATCCTGTTGAAGTGCAGTTCAAACGCACTGCAAACTCCGAGCTCTGGCAGATTGTCTTCTTTGCCAGCTTTTCTTATCCATTTGAAAGTGCGCTCAACGTTCAGCCTGAACTGTATTTTCACCTTGCCCAGGGATGGTGTTATCAACCCGACACAGGGGCGGTAAACCTTGAACATCCAGAAGTACTCGACCTTCTTCAGGTATGGATGAAAACGTTCGCTCGACATCTTTCAAGCATGGGGTTTGACGAGATCAATTTATCCATCGTAGGAAAGTAAGCCTCTGCCTCCTAATCACGACACTTCATGACGTAGGTGTGACAAATTACGTCGTATCATTTTCGCTTAAGGCATTGATACGACAAGCTTTGTCGCACCTTTTTGATATTGTCATGCCCAACAGAACGAACCTTGTTGAACTGACCATGACGCAACCTAACCAAACTCAGTATCACCTTGAGCTTATCTTGGCGATTTACAACCTTATTCCTTACAATAAGAAAATCACCGCCAAGCAAATTCAAGCTCAACTGTCCCCGCTTGGTTTAGAGCGTTCTCTACGCACTATCCAACGTAATCTGTCCGCTATCTGTGCCATGTTTCCCAATGTCATGGTGGATGACCGCGATAAGCCTTTTGGTTATCAAAAGGCTGAAGCGCTTGCTTTAAGTACGACGGCTCACGAAGCGGTATTGCTCTACTGGCTAGTCGAATCAACCAAGCATCACCTGCCTAATAGCCTTGTTCATCTATTGGAAAACTTTCTCTCAGGCATTGCACCTGAGAACATGAAAGATATTCAGAGCCACTGGTCATCCAAAGTACATGTTATTGGCACTGTGATGAGAGAAGGTTCCCTACACACCAACGTTGGTGTATTCCAAATTGTTTGTTTGGCTGCTCTGCAGCAACGCCTTGTCTCATTAAAGGTAAACGAAGGTGACGACACTCTGCGCCTAACTAACGTTCAACCAATAAGTCTCGTACTCCATCACGGAAGCCCTTATCTCGTTTGGCGGACACACTCGCATACCAAGTTGAACACCTTACCTCTTAGCAACATCCAGGAGGCCACCATGTCGAGCTTTCGCTTTGAACTTCAAACGGATGCAACTCTTCTCACCTCTGAAGTTCAAGAGCTGTTTGATATCTCTGGCTCTCATCTTGAATTCAACACAATAGTCCCCTCTAAAACTTACTATGGAGAAATAGAATGAACCTATCTAAAACCCTACTTACCACAGCTCTCTTTACCGCTCCTTTCGCCTTAATCGGGTGTGGCGGTTCTTCTGGCGGGAGCGACCATAACGACTTAGGACAGCCGTATCAATTTGGGGGGGCTGTACAGAAAGGTCCTCTACAACCTGGCTCCGTCGTCACCGCCTATGAACTTAACCAAGACTTAGAAAAAACCGATACCTCGTACACCACTCAAATCGAGGATTATGAAGGTAATTACAACATGAATGAGCGGTTCAATACGCCTTATGTCGAGCTCGTTGCACAGGGGGATTACTTTAATGAGCTCACAGGAAAAAGTGATGAGCAGATGCGAATGAGCGCTTTTGTCGATATGAACGCGACGACACAAGTGAACTTCAATGTTGCTACAGCGGCCATGAAAGCCAGTATCATGGCAAAGGTACAAGCCGGGCAGTCCTTTGATGAGGCGGTACATGAAACCACCTCTGAGCTGCTAAGTCTTTACAGTTATGACCCTGCGCAATGGGCAGACGATATTAACTTCTATAACGTCAACCTTTCTAACGCTGGCGATACCAGCACTGTGCTGCTCGTTATCTCTGCAAGTACTTTAACCATGGCGACCGAAAACGGACTCACGTTAGAGCAACAAATCGAGAAAATTGGTCAGGTCTTGTTAGAGCCTAAGTCCGCTCAGTTTGAAGAGATGAAACAAGCATTAACCCAGTACAGCCTCGCACTATACAAAACTGCCGCTTATGAAAATACTCAGAAGTACTATGCTGACAACGGTCTAGACTTTGATATTCCACACGTTGATTACTTCATCGATATCGATGGTGACGGTGTGCTACCTAACAAAGACTTACCTGTGTTCCGCTACACCTCAGGTCTATCACTAGCTGCAACTGAAGAATCCATCGGCGAAGAAGTACCAGCAGGCGTTAGCGCTATCGACTACCAAGGTCGTCCTATGACGTTTGAAGTCATTGGTGACTTCAAACACGGTGAAATCGCATCAATTGAATACACTGATAATGGTGTTGGCATTACGTACCGCCTAACCGACGTGAACATCACTGAAACAGTTGATGACTGCGTTACCATCAACACGGTAGAACCTGCACCTGCTAACTTCACATACGATGCATGTGTTACTCTAACCAAACAGTAATCTTCAGCAGTTCGTAAAAATAGGAAGCCTAGCTTCCTATTTTTTTGTCTGACTCCCAATGTCATTGTGGAGCACAACATTGATGAGTTACTAACGTCTATTGAGATAATTCATCCATCCCTCTAAGTTCACTAGCAAGCGGGATATTTCCATTCCGCAACGTCTCAAGACTAGTAAAAACAAAGCTTCCCACTTGGGTTTGACTTTCATTAAAGTCACTATAATCATCAATTGTAATATTGATTTCTGCAATACTTTGCCCCAATACATGAGCCTCACCTTTTAGCTCTAAGTGTGCTGGGCTATGTTCTATTCGTTTCGCGGCAGCACCATCAGTGATCGCTAGCCTATTAAGGGTCAACCCGCCGCTAACTGGCACTTTCAATAGCCCGTACCCAGCGACGCTGACATCAACATTAAGCTCACCAATGACGATATGATGATTCACTGGAATTGGCGATGGTATCGGATACACCACCCCGCCAACTGTAAGTGTTGCAAGGTTGGTCGCAGCCGCATAGTAAACCGTCTCCGGGGTGCCGTCATCTAGAATAAGCATCCCTCCTTGTAAACCACTTAACTCTATATTGTCTTGAACAAAAGTCACTTTTTCTGTTTCAGCAAACCCCCTGAACGCAGAAATTGAATTATCTACAAATGTAGTCCTCCTCCTCACTCACCTGAACTACACTGCGTATTAGGTGTAGAAGTAAAGGTCTAAGTCGATGAATCTCACCAAATCAGAGAGGCAGATAAAAGACAGTCACCAGGTCAAAGAATACGTTCGCCCCTATTTCTAGGCCTGAGATCCGGTCATTCGACACGAACAACACGCCGAAGCAACAAACAACATATGAAGTGCAAGCTTGCAAAATAGTTATCACACCAAAATATAATGCCGATATACTCTATCGCTGAGTTCGATATAAGGATGGTATCGCCCACCTAAAGCGCGGTTGTATTACATAGGAAATATTAGTTTAAGGCATAACCTAGCCTGTTGATGTAATCTTCTCAGACTTAGCTGTTGTAGCTACGTAAAAGTAACGCCCACAATAGGTAAGCACCTTTGATAGGAAGGTTCTGGTTTAGTTCATCCTATTTCTACAAAGAAACAATTAGGCATTGGCATCAACTAACAGGGAAACCATGCTTAAAACGATCAGGGTTTACCATCATCCTTGACTCGTTCCAAAGCAACGTTTTCCTTCACCGTAATGCTTCGTTCTATTTTTGGCAAAGTAACTGAGTCTCGTAAAGAGGGCCTGGTATTTATTCTCGAAGTCATATTTATTTTGGTCTAAGTAATGTGTACCTTTATAAACAAGTTGAACCAACCTATCTGCATTATCAATATACTCTCCTAGTGCACTACTCCATGCATCCATAATGAGTCTTACTAAACTCTCTTCATTATCTCTATAACCGCTACTAAAATATCTATCTTTATTAAAAAACAGGACAAGGTGATAGTGGTCATTGTCAGATTTATTCCTTTCCCTACACCAAACATATCGTAGGTGACATGGATATACCCTTTTCTCACTCGCTATCATTCTTTTTTCTTGCGCTTTTATTTTTGCCTTCAAGGATTCAAAGAATCGTTTAATGATATTTTTTTGATTAAATGTGTTGTTCAAAATCTCATCTCTGCGAAGTATATCTTTTTCACTATCAGAAACAGGAAGTCTCAGATCCAGTCTTAACGCATGAACTCTCTTATAGTCTTTTAATGCTTTAGACATGGTTAATATAATCCGATCTAGATAGTGTGTATTGAGTTCATTGACCGGATAAAGAACCTCTAAACCTTTGTAAGTATAAGTCATCATTCATTCTCTTTGGTATTAATCCAAAGATATGAATTACTGTGTTATTTAATACATGGTATTTAAGGAGAGCATACTAATTCTACTAGGTAGTGGTGTGTAGGATATGAGTACTTCGTTAAGTATGTATGTATCTTCGTTAAGTATGTATATTAACCATACCAACATCCTCTTATCTCTATTTCCATTCGACAACGTCCCTATGCGTAGCAATGCCGAATGATTCTCCCGTAGAAGTTTACTCCGAAGTTAGAGATCATCCATTCTGGAAAAATTGAGCTCTAAACATAACAGAAAACCTGTAAATCAAAGAAAGTAAGCTATTTAGATCGGTAGTATATTGATAAAAAATGTGGTAAAAACATAGGCAAACATTGCCATAACACAGCAAAAACTCACCAAAATGTCGCATGCGATATTTTTAACAATTAAAAATAGAGGATAAGTTATGCTACGAGGTACAGAAAAAATAAAAGCCGAACACATACGTTCATTCATCGAAACCTTAAATATTAGTAAAATACGATATTTTATTTTTCATTCAAAAGAAAATAATTGTCTGAATATAAATGGAGGAGTCTATAATACTATAAGGGAGATATTAGGAGAGGAGCAATCTCTTCTACTAGACACAGATGGAAGCAAGCTTGACAACTTATATGATGAGGGAAATATAAATCATTACAAATCAAAAATTTTCGATGCATTGTTTGAAAGTTCAAACTTTCGTAAAATCATTGATGATTTTAACGCATTCTATGAAAATCAAAAATTATCTTCAAAGTTTATCCATAAGTTTTCAATAAATAAATCTCATTTAGAAGATGAATCTAGGCTTATCTATTGGCTTTGGGGTTACATTAAAAAAGAAAAACAAGAATTCATTCATACTTCCCCAACATTATTAGACAAATATAATGACATAATAGGTTACTTATCAGTAATAGATCACTCTCCAGGTTTTGCAATAAAGAAAGTAGATGAAATCTATTTAATGTATAAAAATAATTTAAATGAAAAAACTGAGGCAATAAAATTTTTAAACAAAGAAAGAAAAAATAATGAATTATTAGAGTTAAAGAGTGACTTTGTTCTAAATGAACTATTCAAAATGGAATTAGGACAAATATCCGGCATATTACAAGTATTCTCAAACGAAATAAATAATAGCTATTATGTATGCATAGCTATATTTGATCTAATACACGATAACTTTTTAAGAGAAAATTTAATTTACAGATTAAGTAGAAAATGGTCAGATAAAAAACATAGAGAAAAAATGAAGGAGAAAAACATTATCAAAAAGCAAATCTCTCTAAATAAGGAAACATCTGAAAAGTTATTGAAAATAGAAGATAAATATAGATGTAACAGTAGTGAGACGATAGCTAGACTTATTGAGAACGAATATCATCATTTATTTGATCACTAAGTACAAAATCAACAACTGGTAACAATACCATAAGGCATTAGCCAAACGAGGCTAGGTAACCCTTTGAGTTTATGAGGCCGTAACACAAAGTTGGATGACTTCAGTACTACTTCTTATTTCTAGCCTAGCTATGGCTAACCCTCAAAACGTTTCAGGTGGCTTCAACGGTCCACTGGCTCAAGCCAGCACCACTGTCGCTCAAGCGTTGGAAGCGCGCGATGAATCTATGGTGCAATTGACGGGACATATTACCCATATAGTGGGGGAAGAAGAGTATCAGTTCAGTGATGGCAAACACCAAATTGTGGTCGAAATTGATGACGATCAATGGATGAGCCTCAATGTGGCCCCTAAAGATAAAGTTACGATTATGGGTGAAGTCGAAAAGGATTGGTCAGAAGTCAAAGTTGAAGTAAGCCGTATTCAAGCGGCTGGCTGATACACGTCGGGTTGAATCCCTCATATTCCCTATCACGTTAATGATAATAACGGAAACACTATGTCACTTTTCAACAAAGTCAGCGACAAACTCAAAGCAGAAGATATCGAGAGCCGTTTAACTATTGCAGAAAAAATCGCAACTTCAAGCTTTTGAAAACCGAGTCAAAGATCAAGTTTATTGAGAAATACGCGGACATTGATGAAGCGCACATCGATAAGGAAAAGCTAGAGCAGACAAGCTAAGCTGCCCTACGTTTTTATCATCAACAACGCCTCTCAGTGGAGGCGTTTCGTTAGGTGATGTCAGTTCTTGGTCAACAAAGCAACTTTACCTGAAGGGAATAGAACGGGTTGCCCATTAGCCCCCAGCAATAAGAGTTGCTGCTCTTTGACCAAAAACTGCATATCCTTGATCGTGACAATGTTGCCGCTCTGCTCCCAAGAAAGTGTCCCTTCTTCCATCACGGTTAAACTGATTTTGCCAATGTGGTTACGACTTAAACTGTAGTGACCATTTTCGTTTAGCTCGACCAACAAGACTGTGCCTTCACAATCCTCACAAGGGATCATGCCCTTATAAATTCCAGGCCAGCTAAGCGATGCCTTTGACCCAATCTCGCTATGGTTTAACTTCTGCCTTTGCTCCAGGCTTTGACAGCCTGTGAGAAAGGTGAAGAAGATTAGTACTCCTATCCAACGTTTTTTCATTGTTTTCCTGCTATGGTTTAAGATAAGACTCATTGTTGGCTTCATTATGCTTGATAAAAGCCAGTATTTTATACATTGTCATGTCATAACTTTGTAAGTAGATATCTCGTTCGTTATCTTTCCACTCGTCAGCCAACTCCCAATAGAGGAATGGCATAGGATGATCGGAGATGCAACTCAGGCAGATGCGATCTTAGACCGTCTCGTTCACGGAAGCATCAAAGTGAACTTAGCGGGAGAATCAATGAGAAAAGTCTGTAGTCAGTTGACGGAAGGAGATCAGTAAATCTAAGTTAAAAGAGGGCTCTATGACGCCGGAGAAAACTGATCTCCATCGATGTTATCTCTCTGTGTCAGCATAGTTGTCGCCTAATTTTTAAGGAGATAACTGTGCCTGCTAATCCAGTTCCAATTGATGTAAAAACGAAAGGTCAAACTTGGTTGTTACCACCGTATAATTGTTCTCATCGAAGAATTGCTAAAGAATTAGATGTGAGTACCTTCCGTACTATCTAACTTAGAGAAATGAACTGATTGCTTGGCAACCGTAGCCTACACCGAGAAAAAGAGTCCATATACAAATGACTGCGTCATTGATTACTCGCGCTACTCCCTTTCCTCTGGTGCTCGTTGACTGGTCGGATGTTCACGAAAATCTACGCGTGCTTTTAAGGCGACTTATGAACAATTCATAGCCTCTTGTTAGGAGCGTGTTTCAGACGGTAGCGCATTGATGTTTTCTTTCACGACTCTTGCCGGATTACCTGCTACGACTGCATTTTCAGGAACGTCTTTAGTTACAACGCTTCCCGCACCTACAACAGCACCCAAACCAATGTTCACACCAGGTAAAACAACCACATTAGCTCCAATCCAAACCCTGTCTGCTATATAAATTGGTTTTGCAAACTCTTCGTAGGTATACCGTGTTGCAGCATCAAGTGGGTGACCAGCTGTACACAATGTTACGTTCGGACCTATCATTACGTAGTCACCGATAATAACCTTGCCACAGTCTAAAATGACACCGTTAGTGTTCATATAGAAATTTTTACCAACTTCGATGTTGTAGCCATAGTCACAAAAGAAGTTTCCATTTAATTGAGTCGTTTGATCGGAGCGGCCAAAGAGGCCTTTGATTAAAGCGTTTTTCTCATTGGCATCAAAGCACGAGCTAATTTGATGGCACAGTTTGGCAGCTTTGAGCCTATCTTCAGGCAACCCCTCTGAATCTGGATTATACAACTCACCGCTAATATGACTCTTTTCTCTATTACTTAGTGCTTTCATTTATATACCTAACTTATTAAAGATTGACCAAAGTACCTATTAAAAGGTTAGTAACGCAATACCGAAGCCACCGCATACCTCTTTAATGACCTAATGACTTAATGACTTAAAACAACGCGTAGTAAAAATGCCATGCGTTGCGCATCACAGTTGAACAGATTGTTATAATCCTTGGGTTCAAGTAGGAAGTGCGACACCCCTGAAAATTAAAACAGTGAGATGTGCATTCATAAGTTTTAATCACACAAAGAAGTAGATAACATGAAATACACACACCTCACTGAGGTTTAAAGTTATATGACTTCTGCATTCAGAAAGCTAGGAATTAGTTCCGCCAACATAGCCAAACAACTGGGTCGTCAAAAAGCCACCATCTATCGAGAAATTGAACGCAACCCTGGATTTAAAAGGTACTCCTATCCGGCGTGGAGAGCACAACAAATGGCTCGCAACTGGCTGAGCCAGTTGCGCAGAAATAAGCGTTATAGCGAAATCGACTTTAGGTTGTCTGATGCCTTCCTAAGACTAGTGCAGAGCCCTGTTCAATTTGTCGGAGATCTAAAAGGTAAGAGGCTATCCAACATTGAGCCATGAAGTCATTTATCACTACATTTAGAACAACAAAACTCTCGGTGGAACACTATGGCAGCAAATCTATTACCGAAAGACCTGCAAAAGCTGAGCATCGAAAAGAGCCAGGTCACTGAGAAATTGAAATCGTCGCTGGCCACGGAAAAAGCACTGTATCGTGACTTTAGTCGACAGAATGACTGGCTACACTTTTATTGGACAAATGTAACTCGTGACACAGAAGTTCTGCAATGAAATTGCACATAAATTAAATACGCGTCCATGCAAAAGGCTTGAGTATAGAACACCAACGGAGTGTATCCATGCGAATTGTAGCAAGTGTCGCACTTCACACTTGATACTAAGAGCATGGTTTGATCATGTGCACAAACTGTTCGTCTTGTCCTGTGATCTCAAAGCCTAACCTTTTATACAGTTGCCCCACTCGGTTTGCTTGCAAGTAGCAAAGCTTAATAGGTAATGACTTTTGGTTTGCAAGTTCAATAACAGCTTTCAATACTAGGCTACCAATGCCTTTAGCCTGATAATTTGGTAGCAAGAAAAAGCGACCAAAGTACAAATATCCAGAATGGAGCTGTACTAAATAGCTACCCACAGCGACTCCGTCAACTTCTATTATGGTTGGTTTTTCCTCATCCCACTCATTGCGATGAATTTCTCTTTGAACATTTTCGTCCCAACCAAAGACGGCTTGGATCGGTTCAAATTCTGCTGATTTCTTAAGTTCGAACAGGAACTCATAATCACTATGTTCAGCTTTACGGGTTTTGTACATCTAATTCTCCAAACCTACAACTAGGGATAGCTTATAACTCCGTGTTAAGGGATGAATGTCGCCTACACCCGCTTTCCGCAGATCACTTTCACCACCAAAACTGACTGCAGACCAAAAGTGCCACGTAGCATGAATCTCTCTTAAACTCCTTCTTAAAGGCCTTGTATTGCAAGTAAAATTTATGCGCACATACAATACGCATAGATTGCTATCATGAGAAACGCATATAATACGCGAGCACCAAAGAAAGCTACAAACTTGAGTTTAAACAGTGAGTTACTTGCTAAGGCTAACGCTTAAATATAAACCTTTCGGCAACAATGTAAAAGGCACTTGAGAGAGAAGTGAGTCAACGCCTGAAAGCTGAATGGTTAGAGCAAACTTCTGATGTCATTAATGCATGCAACGCGCTAACAGAAAACCACGGACTATTTTCTGATTCTTACCGAGTATTCTAATGTCACAATTTTCGCTATACAAAAACAACGGTACAAGCACTTCAACCGCATGCCCATACTTTGTTGACGTTCAAAGTGAATTGCTCGATACATTGAACACTCGATTAGTTATTCAGCTAACGCCTACTGAGTTGTTAGAGAAAAAGGTGCTCAGTCATCTATGCACCGTAATCCATACCGATGAAGGTGACTTCGTAATTCTGACTCATCAAATGGCAAGTGTACCAACCAAAATTCTGGGAGAGCATCTACAATGATCTAAGCGATTTTATAGACGAGAGCATCTACAATGATCTAAGCGATTTTATAGACGAGATCATCTCCGCTATCGACTTTCTAATTACTAGCACATAATGCCTTGTTAAGGAGTGAGCAATACCACCACTGAACCTAAACCATCGTGCTATAGTACGCTAAGCTTCTTACTCCGCTGAAGCTCACCTGCCAACTTCTTAGCAACGCGAATTACTGTACGATCCGAAACGTTGGTAAGTTTGGCGGTATCACTAATACTCAGCTTGTTGATAACTCGTCGCTGATAGATTTTTTCGTGTAGATCTGAGTCAGCTTGCCGCTCTCTGTATTTTCCTTCCTCTTTGGCTTTCTTTATTCCTTCAGCCTGACGGCGGCGGCGATCTTGGTAATCTTTTCTCGCGATAGCAGCTAGCATATCCATCATCATGCTATTCATAGCTTTGCTCATCGAACCGGTAAATTCTTCGGTGATTTGGGGAGAGAATGCGATATGACTGGTTGTCAAATCTAAGCTAATCACTTTGAGTTCTTTTTCGTGCAGCGTTTCTTTTTATGTGAACCAGCTTTTCTCATCCAGTCGAGAAAGCCTGTCTATCTGTTCAAATTGCATCGCCTTTCGCGGCATCATCAAGCAAACGAAGAAGTTCAGGTCTTTGCAGTGAAGCCCCTGACTCATTTTCGATGTACCATCCAACTATACTTCATTGTCATTCTAAGATCGTGATTTGATTTTGAATCTTAGTTAACCTATTATTGGTGTGTTAACTATTCACACACGTAGGTGGAAATATGTCACGCACAACTAGTGTTACTATTGGGTCTCAGCTAGATGAGTTTGTCGGTGAACTTATAGCGACTGGTCGCTATGGCTCAACAAGCGAAGTTGTTCGTTCTGCATTGCGGCTACTCGAAAGGCAAGAGAAACAAACCACGGCTCTAAAAATGGCGATTGAAGCCGGAGAGCAGAGTGGTCAATGCTCATTATCACTTCATGACATTGCGGCTAAAGTAAAACAGAAACACAATGTATAAACTTTCCAACCTCGCCGCAGAAGACTTTGAGCATATCTTTGAATACACCCTATTGAACTTTGGCATAGAGCAAGCAGATGCTTATACAGATAATATGCATGACGTTTTTCTAACGCTTGCAGAACAACCTTTGATGGGTTACGAGTACCCGGAAATTGCCGAAGGGCTTCGCCGCCACGATCACCATAAACATGCTATTTTTTATCGCCCACATCCTCATGGTGTTTATATAATCCGTATTCTTCATCAGCAAATGGAACCATTACGGCATTTCCATCCATATATTTATTAAAACTACAAATCATTAGATAAAGTGAGAACAACGTCGATAAACTAGGCAGGCTCTTAACATGATGAATGAGGTTATAACCATAGATAGTCGAGCTATTGTCAAATGTGGTGTATGGAGATCATGCAGTAGCCTGTTGATGAGCCTCCATTTCTTTCACTCCATTGATGAAGCGGACATCTTTCACAACATCTGCTAGGAGTGCAAAACCTCGTAGACGACGCCACTTCGTCTCTGCACTGTGCATTAACTTGTAGGCCATCATCAACGTAGTCTTTCTGTTTCCACAGTTCTTTGTCTTGTTCATGCGTAAACGTACTGTGGCGAACATCGATTCTATTGGGTTGGTTGTCCTGATATGAACCCAGTGCTCTGCTGGGTAATCGTAGAACGCCAACATTTCAGCTTTATCTTTCACTAAGCAGTCGGTTACCTTTGGATACTTGGCTTCAAAGCGTTTTTGGAAGGTCAAGAAGGCGTGATAAGCATCATCTCTAGTTTCTGCCATCCAGATACCTTGCAGTGCTTCCTTCATTCGTGGTTGTACGCTTTTGGGCACCTTGTCTTATGTACCCAGCACCATTGCTGGGCCGTTTGAGGCCAGCACTTAGCAACCGCTTTCTAGAAACCAAGCGCGCCAAGGACTTCTTTGCGTCCAGTGTCATCCACACCAATGATGACGAGTAAGCAGAGCTCATCGTCCATCCTAACGTGACAGTAAACACCATCAGCCCAAACATAAACTTACTAAGGTCACGCCTACGCTACTGCTCGTACTAAGCATACCAGCGCTCTTTGAAGTGACAGATGCTGTTGGCTGAAAGTCCTTTTACATCCTTATCGAGCAGCGACTCAAGAACGGGCAGCACATCGCCCGTAGATATTCCCTAGAGATAGAGCAGTGGGAGCAGTGTTGCAACGCTCTTCGTGCGTTTGAGATACAGTGGTATCAAGTTGCTATTAAATTTGACGCCATTACCTGAGCGATGACGAACCTTGGGGAGCTGAACTTCGACATCGCCTACACCAGTTTGCAATGTTCGCTCAGGAAAGAAACCGTTTCGGCCAATAGCTTGTTTGCCGTCAACCATCACATTCTGATGTTGAGCAAGTAACTGTTGAAGCTCGGCTTCAACAGCTTTTGCAATCAAATCCCTAGCCCCTTAGACGTATCAGCTCTGTAAGCGGGTCTTGTGGTGTATTCAGTGAAACAACAGTATTATCAGTCATGCGGTGTACCTATCTGTTAATCGTTCTGGGGAGAACTGTATCAACAGATTACACCGCAACTTCCTTTCTCTTCCATACACCAGAAATCACCATAGCTCTAGATAGTCCGACGACTACTGGGGTAAAGTGATTTCAGGACGTGGCAGTGTCAAGATTAATGGGAAAGCTATTGCATGGGCGGTAGAGTAAATATGGGTAATGGAGTCAACATTAATACGGGCGGCGCAGGAATGGCTATGCCATCGGTCTCTTCGGCGATAGTCGCTAAATACTAGGAACACTACGAGATTCCATATTCGTACTCGAAGGGTTATTGGAACAGCAACCCCACTGAAATCATGACAGATACAGCAGGAGCCAGTGACATGGTCTTCGGCTTATTCTGGTTATTGGGGTATCAGCTCTCGCCAAGGTTAGCAGATGCAGGCGAATCGGTATTTTGGCGCATAGATAAAGAAGCAGATTACGGCGTACTCGATGAGCTTGCACGAAACTGCGTAAATCCACAAAAAATTGAGCTTCACTGGGATGATATGATACGTATAGCAGGCTCTCTCAAACTGGGAAAAGTGCAGGCTTCAGAGCTGATTAGGTCGTTGATCAAAAGTGACCGATCATCGAGTCTTGCTCAGGCCATTATCGAAGCTGGTCGTATCAATAAGACATTATATTTACTGAACTACATCGATGATGAAGACTATCGACGCAGAATACTAACCCAATTAAACTGAGGCGAAAGTCGTCAAGCGGTCGCTAGAGCTATTTGTCACGGTCAACGCGGTGAAATCCGCAAACGTTACCGAGACGGGCAAGAAGATCAATTGGGTTCGCTTAGCTTAGTCACTAATGCCGTTGTACTGTGGAATACCATCTATATGCAGGCTGCACTAGAGCACGTAGAACGACAAGGTGAAACGCTAAAAGGTGAAGATATTGCAAGGCTATCACCACTCAGGCATAAGCATGTGAATATGTTGGGGCATTGCTCATTTACATTGGCTGAACAAGTGTCAAATGGTGAGTTAAGGCCGCTTAAACGGCCGTCAGATCAGAATGATTTTGCTTAGCGTACGTTTTGGGCTTCAGACCCCTAGGTAAGCACACTGCTTACTTTACAAAAGAAGACGGCTTCATTTTCGTTGTAGCTGTACTCGGTCAGTCACAGCTACCACAAAACCACTTATGATTAATTCTTCGCCCTATAGTTGAATTTATGGTTAAGATCTTGGTTGGTAAACTAACGCCGCGTTACTTGGTGAACAACGCGACCACCAACCTAACCCATTGTGCCGTTAACACTAAAATTGATTCAAACTAAAAATGCCAAGCGTTGTGAATCCATCTTGAAGACTTTGTTATAACACAGTTTTATACATCATCTTGCGACAACATTTGACGACAATTACAAACTGTCAGTACGCGAGTCTCATGACTTAAGCTATAGATAATACGATAGTGATCAAAAAATGGTTTCGCGATAATCCATATGGGGCATTTCGGGAACAAAGCGCCCCCATTTCAGGTATACTTCCAAGTAGTTCAGTTTTATCAAAAACTTCGTTTACCCACTTTTCTGCGGCAGATAGATTACCCAAAGAAATAAATTCCTCTGCATCGCCTAGCTTCTAAAGCAGTAATGGAGACCAAACTACTTTCATTTCTTAATGCGCCCCAGAACTTGAGCACGAGCATCATCATTGGAAACACCACACCCTGGAGCTAATTGAGCTTCAGCTGTGCGCATTTCTTCTAGTAATTCGATTTTCTCTTGCATCGCTTCATACTCTGCAACATCGAGAACTCCAGCTACACCTTTACCACGTTGTGTGATGCCCAATGGACATCGAGTCTTATTTATTTTTTTGATGTAAGGAAGCCACACCTTCACGAAATTCATATAATGGCTGAATATCTTGATCGAAATGAAGACGACTCATATTGAACTACAGTTGGTACAAAACAACGTAAAAGTAATAGTTCGACTAACCATTTTTAGCAAGAAGTTGATTCTGTGTTATAACACTTTTTATACGGCCTTTAGCCGCTTTCATACTCTAACCATGTAGCCTTTCCAATGGCGTTGTTGCTCAAATCGAATTGAACCTTTCTAGGTAGTTGCGATCTGATCTCATATCAATGATTGAACGAGCAA
>NZ_JAWOUT010000023.1:0-48897 GCF_033339515.1 Vibrio sp. 2130-1 | reverse complement strand
TGTTTTACCGTGGTCAACGTGGCCGATAGTACCAACGTTAACGTGCGGTTTCGTACGTTCAAATTTTTCTTTAGACACGATCGTGTTCCTTCCTAGTTATGATTCGTCGTGATCATTATTGATCGACGACGCGCCAGAAATTGTTATTTTATGCGCCAACGCCCGTTAGCGCAATATTTGGACGCCCTGATCTCGCAAAAAGTCGTAAACTTTTTGCAGTTCAATCGTCAATTAGTAACCACGCTCTGCAATAATTTTATCTGCGAAGTTTTTCGGCACTTCAGCGTACTCGTGAAACTCCATAGAGTAAGACGCACGGCCTTGAGTTGCAGAACGTAGATCAGTTGCGTAACCGAACATTTCGGATAGTGGTACTTGAGCACGGATGATCTTAAGACCAGCCACACCTTCGTCCATGCCTTCAATGATACCGCGACGACGGTTTAGGTCACCAACAACGTCACCCATCCAGTCTTCCGGAGTGGTTACTTCGACATTCATCATAGGTTCTAGAATCACAGGTTGTGCTTCTAGTGCACCTTTCTTGAATGCCATCGAGCCAGCGATCTTAAACGCCATCTCGCTTGAGTCTACATCGTGGTAAGAACCATCAAATAGTGTAGCTTTAATATCTAGTACAGGGTAACCCGCTAGAACACCACTATTCATTTGCTCTTCGATACCTTTCGATACCGAACTGATGTATTCCTTAGGAATCACACCGCCCACGATTTCGTCTACGAATACGAAACCTTCACCAGGCTCAGAAGGCTCAAGTTTGACCCAAACATGACCGTATTGACCACGACCACCTGATTGACGAACAAACTTACCTTCAACTTCCGCTTTACCACGAATGGTTTCACGGTAAGCAACCTGAGGTTTACCAACGTTACAATCAACGCTGAATTCACGCTTCATACGATCAACGATAATGTCTAGGTGAAGTTCACCCATACCTGAGATCAGAGTCTGACCTGATTCGTCGTCCGTTTCCACGCGGAATGATGGATCTTCCGCTGCTAGTTTACCTAGCGCGATAGCCATTTTCTCTTGGTCTGCCTTAGAACGAGGCTCTACAGCAATCTGAATAACTGGTTCAGGGAACTCCATGCGCTCTAGAATCACTTTGTGGTTCTGATCACACAGCGTGTCACCTGTGGTTACGTCTTTCAGACCGATAGCAGCTGCAATATCACCAGCGCGAACTTCTTTCACTTCTTCACGCTTATTCGCATGCATCTGAACGATACGACCGAAACGCTCTTTCTTCTCTTTTACTGAGTTGTAAACAGCGTCACCCGAGTTTACAACACCGGAGTAAACACGCATGAAAGTTAACGTGCCCACGAATGGGTCAGTCGCAATCTTAAACGCTAGCGCAGAGAAAGGTTCGTTGTCGTCAGCATGACGCTCAACTTCATTTTCTCTTTCGTCGACACCTTTAATTGCAGGTACGTCAACTGGCGATGGCAAGAACTCAACTACTGCATCCAGTACCGCTTGAACACCTTTGTTCTTAAACGCACTACCACAAGTAGCCAGTACGATTTCGTTATTTAGTGTGCGAGTACGTAAAGCTTGTTTGAGCTCAGCTTCAGTCAATTCACCTTCTTCAAGGTACTTGTCCATCAGCTCTTCGCTAGCTTCAGCAGCGGATTCAACCATGTGGTTGCGCCACTCTTCAGCAAGTTCAATCATGTCAGCTGGGATGTCTTCGTAAGTAAACGAAGTGCCTTGATCGGCATCATTCCAGTTGATCATTTTCATCTTGATAAGGTCGATGACACCTCTGAACTCATCTTCCGCACCAACGTTCAGCTGGATTGGAACAGGAGTCGCACCAAGACGATTCTTAATTTGGTTCACAACGCGTAGGAAGTCTGCGCCCGCACGGTCCATCTTGTTTACAAATACCAAACGTGGAACGTGGTATTTGTCTGCTTGACGCCATACAGTTTCAGACTGAGGTTCAACACCAGATGAGCCACAGAACACAACCACAGCACCATCAAGTACACGAAGAGAACGCTCTACTTCGATAGTAAAGTCAACGTGTCCAGGGGTATCAATGATGTTTACGCGATGCTCAGGGAACTGTGCTTCCATACCACGCCAGAATGTAGTAGTCGCAGCGGATGTGATAGTGATACCACGCTCCTGCTCCTGCTCCATCCAGTCCATGGTTGCTGCACCATCGTGAACTTCGCCGATTTTGTGAGAAAGGCCAGTGTAGAACAGAATACGCTCAGTTGTGGTTGTTTTTCCTGCATCTACGTGAGCACAGATACCGATATTACGGTAGAGCTCAATAGGAGTTTTACGAGCCACGATTGTATCCTCTTACTAAGGTGTACCTTAGAGTATAGAAAAGTGCTGCGAGAGAACCTCGCAGCACAGAAGGTATTACCAACGGTAATGAGCGAACGCTTTGTTTGCGTCAGCCATGCGGTGAACGTCTTCACGTTTCTTAACCGCAGTACCTTTGTTCTCAGACGCGTCTAGCATTTCAGCAGCTAGGCGTTGAGCCATAGATTTTTCACCACGCTTGCGCGCAGCTTCAACCAACCAACGCATAGCAAGTGCGTTACGGCGAACCGGACGTACTTCTACAGGTACTTGGTAAGTTGAACCACCAACACGGCGAGATTTAACCTCTACCGCTGGGCGAACGTTTTCAAGAGCTTCTTCAAAAATAGCTAAGTGGTCTTTACCAGACTTTTCAGCCATAGCATCTAGTGCAGTGTAAACGATTTTCTCTGCAGTAGATTTTTTACCGTCAACCATTAGGATGTTAACGAATTTTGCCAGCAATTCAGATTTGAATTTTGGATCTGGAAGGATCTTACGCTGACCAATGACGCGACGACGTGGCATGGATTTATCTCCGTTGTCTTCTTCAGGTTTTATCCAAAACTTTTCAGTTTTTTCAAAAAATTAAAAATAATTTAGTGTTTGGCCTTACTTAACGGAATCCATTAAGACTTAGGACGCTTCACACCGTACTTAGAACGACCTTGTTTACGGTCATTTACGCCAGCACAGTCTAGTGCGCCGCGAACAGTGTGGTAACGCACACCTGGAAGGTCTTTAACACGACCACCACGGATTAGAACAACTGAGTGCTCTTGAAGGTTGTGACCTTCACCGCCGATGTACGATGTAACTTCGAAGCCGTTTGTCAGACGTACACGACAAACTTTACGAAGTGCTGAGTTAGGTTTTTTAGGTGTAGTAGTGTAAACACGAGTACATACACCACGTTTTTGTGGGCACGCTTCTAGTGCAGGCACGTTGCTTTTAACAACTTGCTTTGCACGTGGCTTACGTACCAACTGGTTAATAGTTGCCATTAACTAGCTCCTGATTTACTTGAAAGTAAGCTTTGTGAAAAATCTATCCCCAACTGCCAATGCAGTTAGGGACGCAAAATTCTATGCAGCAGTGAGAGGTGTGTCAAGAAATATACGGATCTTTTTTGTTCAATTAGAACAATTCATCCGTAAAGCTTTGTCGACAGCAAATCTTGTTCAATCCCAAGTTAGGGATTTATCCTGTTTTGCTGTTAGTTCAACGAAGCCTGAGTAATTCACAATCGTCAGCGATGGACTGATACGATTTGCAATACCGCGAGCTTGCGCATCGCTCTCTAACACAAATACGCTGCGGTTTTTTAGATGGGAAAATGCTTTATGTTGCGAGTTAGCAGCGTACACTGCATCTTCTATAAGTAAGATGTCATCCTGTTCACTGCATAAGGGCATGGCGTCTTCTAGAGCAGAGACTGTTTTTATGATGTGTAACATAACTTCCTCAAAAAGACAGTAGCTTGCCAGCGTGTTGTAACTTATCTTTGAGCTGTTCTGAGCTTAACGCTTGGGCTTCAATGACTAAATCCGCTTGCGCCAAACCTCGCTGGGTTAACGACTCTGAACACACAAAGACTTGTTCGATGTCGTATAAATCGAAAAGCTTTAACATCGGCGCGTAATCTTTACTCAAAATATTGTTGGGGTCTTGTCCGAGTAGAAGCTGGTATACCCCGTCACCCATGAAAATGACGCTGATATCTTCACAGTAAGCCGACGCGGCTAACAGTGCATCCACACCTTCACGACCAGCTGCACTGCCATGTGGCGCACTACGAAATAGATAAGTTAACTGACTCAAAACTGTACCACTCTGTCTTGGGTTAACATCGCTTCAGCTAGGCTACCTAAGCCTGCTTGTTCAAAACCATCGGCTAGATTGTTCTGAACCAAACCATGTTGATTCGCTTCTTCTTCACTTACAATCCCGCGACGCAAAGCGGCCGCGACACAAGTTTCTAGGCGAACACCATGCTCTTTAGCCAAAGACTGCCACGCCTTATTGAGATCAAATTCATCGTTGGCTGGCACACTCAAAGCAGTACCATTAGTCACACCATCTTGATAAAAGAAGACGCTCACTAGCTGATGGCCTTGCTCTATCAACGCTTTGGCGAACTGATAAGCACTGCGCGCTGACTGGCTGCCATAAACGGGACCATTCACCACTAACGTGTAAGTCAGTTTACTCACCTTTCATCATCCTCGGTTTTACGTTGACGAATGTACAAGTAAACGGTGTGTTTTGAAATATTAAGGCGATCCGCAACACGGTTGATGGCATCTTTAATATCGAAGATACCTTTGTCGTACAACTCCATCACGATCTGGCGATTTTTGGTGTTGTTAGACACGGACTTATCCGCATTGATCTCTTCGATGGTGCGTTCAACAGTTTGGTCCACCAGCTCTTCTACATCACTAGCAAAGTTGACCGAGGAAGCCGCTTCTTTCGCTTCTTGCGTCGGCATGAAAGACTGAAGGACTTGCGAGAAAGGCGCATCCAAGTTGACGTTGATACACAACAAACCAATCACGCGATTTTCGCCATTACGAATGGCGACAGTAATCGACTTCATCAACACGCCACCTTTTGCACGGGTAAAGTACGAACGTGAGAAGTTGCGCTCCGAGCCTTCGATGTCTTTTAGCATCTTAAGCGCTAAATCGGTGATTGGTGAGCCGACTTGGCGCCCCGTGTTTTCACCGTTAGCGATTTTAATTGCAGAGGTATTTAAGTCTTCTAGAGAGTGAAGAACGATTTCACAAAATGGACCTATCAGGCTGGCGATACCATCCACGACCGCCTCATAAGATCTTAAAATGATTTTGTCGTGCTCGGTAAACGGCATCACGTTAACGGATTCCATTTCGAGCAACATCTCCGCGTTTATTGTTTCTGTAGTTGTCATAAGCCTTCGAGCGAAAAATCAACAAATTGGTGTAAGTTTATCAGAAAATTTGAAAAGCAACCTAGCAAACTCACCAACTAGTGACCTAGAACAAAAAAGGCCCGTTAAACGGACCTTTTTCAATAACTTATCGCAGCTTATTGTTATTGCTCTGCGTTGTCGTTCTCAACTTTTAGCAGCTCAACTTCAAATACTAGCGTTGAGTTAGCAGGAATGCTTGGTGTGTCTTGGTCACCGTATGCTAGCTCTGGCGGGATAACGAATTTGAATTTAGAACCCACAGGCATTAGCTGAACACCCTCTGTCCAACCTGGGATTACACGGTTAAGTGGGAACGTTGCAGGTTCACCACGATCGTATGAGCTGTCGAACTGAGTACCGTCGATCAGAGTACCTTTGTAGTGTACTTGAACCGTATCAGTGTCTTTTGGCTTCTCACCTTCAGCTGGTGTCATTACTTGGTATAGAAGACCTGTATCTGTCTTCACTACGCCTTCTTGCTTCTCAAACTCAGCTCGGAAATCATCGCCAGCTTTTTTCGCTTCAGCTGCTTTCTCAGCCGCTTGTGCTTGCATCTTTTCTGCAACGCGCTTGTCTAGAGATTCTAGTGCTGCACGTGTTTCTTCTTCATTCAATTCAGCATTGCCTTTGAAGACGTCTTCGATACCTTTTAGTACCAAATCTTTGTTAAGATTAATGCCGATTTCGCTTGGCTTGTCGATGCTTGTGCTTAGGTAGTTAGCAAATGAAACACCGATTGCGTATGCCGCTTTGTCGTCGTCGGTTTTAAAGTGAACCGCTTTACCGGTTTCTGCTTGAACTTGTTCTGCTTGAGGTGCGGTTTCTGTTTTAGTTTCTTCTTTCTGACAACCTACCGCTAGCATAACTGTTGCAGCAAGTAGCGACACTTTTAAAACTGATTTCATTAAATTCTCCCAATAATGGCTCTGCCATTGGTTGTTGTGCACAAATCTTCTATGAGACTAGTGAAGACAATCGTTATACCAATATACTAGCTATATGTCTTAAGACACAAACCGGATTATTAGATGTGATGCAAAGAATTTTTCATTTATTCCTATATTTAATTGTCATCACCACGTTAAATGGTTGCTTTTTCGCCGAGCGTGAAGTGCAGCGTTGGCCGATAGAACCTCAAGGTGCGACGAGCTTCGCACTTAGCAGAGATGGACGGTTTGCTCTGCTCTATTCTCAACAACGTCATTTGATGTTGTGGGACCTAGAGCAAAATGAACAACTAGCCAACCTGGGTGAACTCGATGCCGATGCCAATGTGGTTTCCCATATCCGCATATCTGACAATGGTCGCTACGCAATTACAGCAAGCCAAATGAACTTCGCAGTTTGGGACCTAGGCTGGACGCAATCCGAAGGCCTTTGGTCTATTTCTGATGCGCTCATTCGCGACGTTGATATCACCAGTAATGGTGAACAAGTTCTGCTTGGGTTATCCAACGGTAAAGCAATTTATGTCAACTTAGTCACCGGGCGTCGCATGGAGTTCCTTGCGCATCGTGAAAAAGTCAATTCCGTGGCCATTTCTCCTAATGGGCGCTTCGCCCTAACCGGAGGTAATGACTATAAAGCGTATCTGTGGGATACCGAAACCGGACAAGTACTACGAACCTTCGAACATGAACAACGAATTGTTCGCGTGGCCCTGCAAAGAGATGGAAAATTAGCAATGACATCTGATGGCGGAAACCAAGCGATTGTTTGGAATTTAAAAACTGGACAAGAAGTCACACAGTTGAGCAGTTGGTCACGCCAATTAATTTTCTCTACCGCACGATTTTCTGACGACGGGACTCAACTAGTCACAGGAAGCCCTTCTGGCCGTGTGTCGATATGGGATACTCAAACCGGAAAACGAATGAGTGGATTTGAAGTGGAGCCCAAAAAAGACACTCGCCCTCCCCGTGCGGTCGTGTATGATGCAGCCTTTGATTCAAAACAACGCGTAATTACTGCTACTTCAGCAGGTATTGCCCAAGCTTGGCAGTTAGAGAACGGATCATGACAGAAAAAATCATTCAGCAATTGGAAGCACGCATTAATGACTTAGAATGTCAGCTTGCGTTCCAAGAACAGACTATTGAAGATCTGAACGGAGCTTTATCGCAGCAACAACTGCAAATTACCAAGATGCTCGATCAGATGAAATATGTGGTAGGTAAAGTAAAAAATATGGACTCGTCGAATTTAGCCGATCCGTCAGAAGAAACCCCACCACCGCATTATTAAAATGCAGGCTCAAATAGCATAAAGCCCAGAACATGTTCTGGGCTTTGTTGTATTAATTACTTAAGAAGGTACTCAAGAGGAAGCTATTCGTCGGCGTAGATTTTAACGCTCAGCTCGCCTTGCGTATTAATGCCTGCTCGGTACATGCCAGAACTGTTCATCGCAAAGTGCATCTCACCTTTAGCATCAATGGCAATCAAACCGCCCTCTCCGCCCATCTGTTTGAGATCACCTTGGATAATGTGTTCACAAGCCGTATGAATATCTTCTTGTAAGTAACGCATACGTGCTGCAACGTCTTCCGCAACACGTTTACGAATAAAGAACTCGCCGACACCCGTAGTGGAAACTGCCACGACGCCATTTTCGGCCACCGTACCACAACCAATAAGAGCCGAATCTCCGACTCGGTTGTATTTCTTATTCGTCACGCCACCCGTACTGGTGGCAGCGGCTAAGTTGCCTTGTTGATCTAACGCTACCGCACCAACCGTACCGTGCTTACGGTCATCTGGGTAACGAGATTCCGACAAAGCAAACAGTCCTTTCTCACGCATAGACAGCAACTGCTCATAACGGCGATCAGTAAAGAAGTAATCTTGCTCGGTATACTCATGGCCTTGCTCAAAAGCAAACTTCTCTGCGCCCTCACCCACCAACAGCACATGATTGCTGTTTCGCATCACGTCACGAGCGAGCTCAATTGGGTTTCTGATATGACGAACCCCAGCGACCGCGCCTGCTGCAAGGTTTCGCCCATCCATCACAGAAGCGTCCATTTCAACCATTTCGTTGTTGGTCAGCACTGAGCCTTTACCCGCATTAAAGTTAGGAGAGTCTTCCAATACTTTCACTGCCGCTACGACGGCATCTAAGGCTTCACCGCCCGTGTCTAGAATTTGATGTCCCGCTTTTACCGCAGCTTCTAAATCCGCCAAGATGGATTGTTGCAGCTCATCGCTCATCTGTTCACGCAAGATGGTGCCCGCACCACCATGAATGGCAATCGAGAAAGGTTTCGTCATCACTTTGTCCAACTGTTATTCCTTGTATGGTTGGCACTACACCTTAGATAAACAAAAAGCGCAAGTTGAAAACTCAACTTGCGCTTTTCAAAGCTTTGCTAGATAAGATTATCTAGTGAAGGCGCTTATGATTAGTGAGAACCACAGCTACCGCCGCCACAGCAGCCGCCTTCTTCTTCGTGATCGTGGTCATGATCGTGACCACCACAACAGCCACCACCTTGGTGGATGTGACCGTGTTCGATCTCTTCTGCTGTTGCTTCACGTGTAGACATAACTTCTACTTCGAAAGTTAGTGTTTGACCAGCTAACATATGGTTACCGTCAACAACCACTTCGTTGCCGTCAACTTCTGTTACTTCAACAGGGATTGGACCTTGGTCAGTGTCAGCTAGGAAGCGCATGCCCACTTCGATTTGCTCAACGCCTTGGAACACGTCCGCAGGAACGCGCTGTACTAGCGCATCGTTGTGCTCACCGTAAGCTTCTTCAGGAGCTACCGTTACTGAGAACTTGTCGCCAGCCACTTTACCTTCAAGTTCTTTTTCAAGACCTGTGATTAGGTTGTTGTGACCGTGAAGGTAATCTAGAGGTGCTTCTGCTGTTGATTGATCAACAACGACACCGTCTTCCATCATTACTTTGTATGCAAGGCTTGCAACAACGTTCTTTTCAATTTTCATACTAACTCCAGGGAGATTAATTGACTTAACCTGAATGGGGTTAAGTACTGAGATATCTGGGTGTATTATGGGGATCAATTATCGAAGTTCAATTACTCCGGCTTAAAAATTCCGATCATTTCCTGATCTGAGTGTTTATTTTTCTCTACAGATTGTGGTTTACGCTGCTCTGTAAACTCACACTCGACACACTCAACTAATTCGATGTTATTTTCAATCCACCAGCGCAGGGTATCTTGCTGGCTGCAATTTGGGCAGCTAGCGCCGGCAATAAAACGTTTCTTGATTTTCACGCTATTTCCTTAGCTTGAGTCTTGGCTCAAGTACTACTTCCAATGATTAGGTGACTGATGGTCGCTCTCCATTTCACGACCAAATATTTCTTCTAGCTCTTTGCGGGCCTCTTTCGCTCTTTGAGCTAATTTCTTATCTTCATTGTGTTGAGGCAATAAGTCCTTAAGCATAGCATTATCTAACTTGCGAAAATGTGCTTCTGCCCGCTTTGCTTGATAAGGATGCATACCCAGTTCTACGAGCGCTTGGCGACCGAGATCTAGCGCCCCTAAAAATGTTTCACGAGAGTAATTCTCTACACCATGACTCATTAACTGGTAAGCCTCGACACGGCTTCTTGCTCGGGCTAACAACTTAAGTTTCGGGAAGTGCACGCGACAAATGTCCACGATGGCCATCACCTCATCAGGTGAATCAGTACAAATAATCAATGCTTCCGCTTTATCAGCGCCAGCAGCCCTCAATAGGTCAATTTGTGTAGCATCGCCATAAAACACTTTGTAACCATACTTACGTAATAGGTGGATTTGGCTGGCATCACTTTCTAATACTGTCACTTTGATTTTATTGGCATACATTAAACGTCCGACGATCTGACCGAAACGTCCAAAGCCTGCAATGATAACGCGTGGTCGGCGATCCACGACTTTCGTGGTCATGCCCTCTTCTTCTTGATTCAGGGTATGAGCAAACCACTTCTTTTGTCCCATCAGCAAAAGAGGAGTCGTCACCATGGATAGACTGACCACCACCAACAGAAACGCCACTTGCTCTTTGGACAAAATGCCCTCTTGGCTCGCCGCGGTAAATATGACAAAGGCAAACTCACCGCCTTGGCTCAAAATTGCAGCCATACGGCTTCTCGCTTTGGCTCCGACACGGGCAGCTCTCGCCAATGCATACAAAACCAAACCCTTAACCACGACCAAAGCCACCACCGCACCGAGAATCTCTAAAGGGTGTAATGCCAATAACCCCAAGTTTACCGCCATGCCCACCGCAATAAAGAATAACCCCAACAACAGACCTTTAAATGGCTCGATAGCGATTTCCAGCTCATGGCGATACTCACTCTCTGCCAGCAAAACGCCTGCTAAAAAAGTCCCCAATGCCATCGAAAGGCCGAGCTTTTGCATCACGACCGAAATGCCAAGCACGACTAAAAGTGCAGCAACGGTAAAGAGCTCACGAACGCCGCTCATCACGACAAAACGAAATAGCGGACGTAGTAAAAAGTGACCACCAATCAACAGTGCTACCACACTGCCTAAAATAGTGAAGACATCCAACCAACTTCCACCACTATGCCCGCCTGCTAGCAAGGGCAACATCGCCAGCATCGGGATCACTGCAATATCTTGAAAGAGCAGCACCGCAAAACCAGATTGCCCCGTTTCGGTACCATTAAGCCCTTGCTCTTCAATGACTTTAAGCGCAATCGCCGTCGAGGACAGCGCCAACCCCATCCCGATCACCAAACTCACTTGCATGCTTACGCCAAACATACTGACGACACTACCAATCACGGCGGTCGTGACCACAACCTGCGCACCGCCTAAACCTAAAATCGGCCCTCGCATCTGCCACAATTTTTTAGGGTTTAATTCCAGCCCTATCAAAAACAGTAACAACACAACCCCAAGCTCGGCAAAATGCAAAATGGCATCAACGTCGCTAATTAAGCCAAGCCCCCATGGGCCAATCAACACACCAGCGAGTAAATAACCTAAAACCGAGCCAAGCCCAAGGCGCTGAGCAATCGGCACCGCAATAACCGCAGCCGAAAGAAAGACCACACTGCTTTGAAGAAACTCACTGGTGATCGCCATACTGACCTCCTCGCTCTGCCGCTTGCCAGTTTTCAAGTGGGTTACTCAGCCATCCACGGTACAACTCGGCATGTTCGTAGCGTTCAATATCTGAAACATTTCTTGACCAATACAACACCAGTGGTTCAATCCAGTGCATTTGACATAGGGCTGCCGTCAGTTCAAACGGTTGCAAGATTTGCTCAAGTGGGTATTTGTTGTACCCCTTCGCGCTGAAGGCTTCTTCTTTACCACCTGTTGTAATGACACTGCGCCAGTATTTTCCTTCTAGCGCCGCACCTCCGCCAAACGCAAAGCCTTTACCTAACACTCGGTCTAGCCACTCTTTTAATAGGGCTGGACATGAATACATATAAAGTGGGTGGTGAAATACAATCACATCGTGAGCGAGCAACAACTCATGTTCGTAATTCACATCAATAAAGAAATCGGGGTAAACACCGTAAAGATCGTGCACAGTGACGTGATCAAGCGACTGAGCTTTTTTTATCATCACTTGATTGGCAATCGAGTTATGTGGCTCTGGATGAGCATAAATGACCAGAACTTTTGGGAGAATAGACGGTGCAACAGCCAAATGGTCGTCCTTGTGGTTATTTTTATCCGTTATCAAATTGTTATACTTTTTTGTACAGCATAATGCAATTAAAGCGAATCAATCGACTTTTCCGGCCAATACCCCTACTATTCACCGCTAGATATATACCCAAGTGGCTTTAAAAACGATTGAAACCACTTCGCTATGTAACCAAGCAACGCGCACTGCGCAAAGTGAATGAAAACTTTATGATTACCTTCTCTGATATTCAGTTACTGCGTGGCGGTAAACCTCTTTTAGACCAAGCTTCTGCGACTATTCACCCTGGCGATAAAGTCGGTCTTGTGGGCAAAAACGGCTGCGGTAAATCAACGCTGTTTGCCCTACTGAAAGATGAACTGTCAATTGATGCTGGCTCATTTAGCCAACCTCAACACTGGGAGTTGGCCTGGGTCGCACAGGAAACGCCTGCGCTAGAGCGCACTGCACTGGAATACGTCATTGATGGTGATCGCGAGTACCGCGCTCTCGAAAAGCAGTTAGCTGAAGCAGAAACACAAGACAACGGAACCCTAGTTGCCGAGATACACGGTAAAATTGAAACCATTGGTGGTTACAGCATTCGCGCTCGCGCTGCCGAACTGCTTGATGGTCTAGGCTTTAGTCAAGAGCAAATGAGTTGGAACCTGACTCAGTTCTCGGGTGGTTGGCGTATGCGCCTTAACTTGGCTCAAGCGCTATTATGTCGTTCTGATCTACTGCTACTCGACGAACCAACCAACCACTTGGATTTGGACGCGGTAATGTGGTTAGAGCGTTGGCTACAAAACTACCCTGGCACGCTGATTCTGATCTCGCACGACCGTGACTTCTTGGATCCGATCGTTGGTCGCATCATTCACATCGAGAATCAGCAGCTGAACGAATACACGGGTAACTACTCGTCATTCGAAAACCAACGCGCACAAAAGATGGTGTTACAACAAGCGATGTTTGAAAAGCAACAGAAGCAGATGTCTCACATGCAAAGCTACATCGACCGCTTCCGTTACAAAGCCTCTAAAGCACGCCAGGCTCAAAGCCGTATTAAAGCTTTGGAGCGCATGGAGAAAGTGTTACCAGCTCAATTCGATAACCCATTTAGCTTCCAATTCCGTGAGCCAGCTGCGCTGCCAAACCCAATCATGATGATGGATGAAGTATCTGCAGGTTACGGTGACAACCTCATCTTAGAGAAGATCCGCTTGAACTTGGTTCCTGGCAGTCGTATTGGTCTACTCGGCCGTAATGGTGCGGGTAAATCGACATTAATCAAGCTGCTCTCTGGTGAACTTAACGCGCAAGGTGGTGACCTAACTTACTCACAAGGCGTGAAAATTGGTTACTTCGCTCAGCACCAGTTAGAAACGCTTCACCCTGAAGAAACGCCGCTGCAACACATGATGCAAATCGCACCCGATCAAACCGAACAGCAGCTACGTGATTACCTAGGTAGCTTTGGCTTCCAAGGTGACAAAGCACTAGAAAAAGTTGCGCCGTTTTCTGGTGGCGAAAAAGCCCGTTTGGTATTGGCTTTAATTGTGTGGCAAAAGCCAAACCTATTGCTACTTGATGAACCGACCAACCACTTAGACTTGGACATGCGCCAAGCACTTACGATGGCACTGCAAACATTCGAAGGTGCGATGGTGATTGTTTCGCACGACCGCTATTTACTGCGCGCTACGACCGATGACTTGTATTTAGTGCATGATCGACAAGTTGCTCCGTTCGACGGTGATTTAAATGACTATTATAAATGGTTAACCGAACAACAAAGAGCGGAACGCAAAGAAGCGCAGGCTGCGCAGCCAAGCAAAGATACGGCCAACAGCGCAGCTGCGAAGAAAGAGCAAAAACGTCGCGATGCAGAGTTTCGAAAACAGACAGCGCCAATTCGCAAAACGCTGACACAACTAGAAAATAAAATGGATAAGTTAGGTGCTGCACTGGCCGAAGCTGAAGAACAATTGGCGGACAACTCACTGTATGCGGCCGAAAATAAAGCTAAACTTAACCAAGTGCTGGCACTTCAAGCTTCCAGTAAAGCTGAGCTCGAAGAAATTGAAATGGAATGGATGTCTGCTCAAGAAACGTTGGAGCAGATGGAGCTAGAGTTTAATCAATGAGTAATCAACACGCTGAATACACACTCACCCTAGAACACCTTTGGCAGTTTAGTCTGCAATTTTATGGTGTGCGAGAAGTGAAAGAGGCGTGTTTATCATTACAGAACAACTACCACGGTAACGTGAACCTACTCCTGCTGCTCAGATGGCTCGATGAGCAGCAACTCATTTTCCAAGAAAAAGACTGGCCCTTGGTGCAAGACTGTCTAGGTAGGAGCGAAACTTTACTTCACTCCTTTCGCGACCTTCGTCGCCACCTTAAGTCTCAAGTCAATGACGCTTTGTATCGTGAGACCTTGCAGTTTGAGCTGCAACTAGAAAAGCAGCAACAAGCGGATTTGGTGGACTGCATTAACTCACTTGCACTACTCAAAAATGATGGTGACCCATTGACGTTGAGATACTGTCGTCAACTCGGTGGGGAGCATTTGCAGCAAGCCTTTGCTATGCCGGTGCCAAACATTCAACCACCAAAACGCCCATAAATCTGTAGAATACCTATAATCTTTATAAAGGATTATATTAATAAGTTCTTCAACGGACACCGAAGGACCGCATAAGAGCAGTTAGGTATGACACAATTTTTCGCAGCCGCCGGGATCAAAAACCCGCATCTCCAAACGCTTTTGCCGCGTTTTATTCGCAAAAAAGCGTTGTTTACGCCGATTTGGCAAACCCTCGATACATCCGATGGCGACTTTCTCGATCTCGCGTGGAGCGAGGACCCAACCCAAGAGCCTGCACAAAAAAAGCCGATTTTTGTTTTATTTCATGGATTAGAGGGGTGCTTCTATAGCCCTTATGCCAATGGGCTAATGAATGCATTTGCTCAATCTGGATGGCTGTCGGTGATGATGCATTTTCGTGGCTGCAGCGGTAAACCAAACAAAAAAGCACGAGCTTATCACTCGGGAGAAGTGACGGATGCTCGTTACTTCCTAGAGCACCTTGAACAACGCTTTCCTGATAACCCCAAGGTTGCGGTTGGTATTTCTCTTGGCGGTAACATGTTGGCGAATTATTTAGCCCAATATAAAGACCACCCTATTTTGAATGCAGCGACTATTATCTCAGCGCCTTTAGACCTAGCGGCGTGTGCGAACCGTATAGAACAAGGCTTTTCAAAAGTGTATCGCCGTTATCTGCTTTCTTCACTGAAACGTAACGCGTTACAAAAGCATCATCTACTGCATGGCGAGCTGGCGCTGTCCTACAACTCAATCAAACGTGTCACACGGCTGTATGAATTCGATGATTTGATTACCGCACCATTGCATGGCTTTAAAGACGCACAAGATTATTACGACCAATGCTCTGGCTTAAGTAAACTACAGCAAATCACGCTACCCACACTGATCATCCATGCCAAAGACGATCCGTTCATGACCGATGATGTGATACCGAAGTTTGTTCTGCCAGATAACATTGATTACCGTCTCTTTGAGCACGGTGGCCATGTTGGCTTCCTGACAGGAACGGCGTTAAAACCTAAGTTTTGGTTGGAGGAAGCGCTGCCCGCGTATTACGAAAGTATCGCCGCAGATTACCTTTCTGCTGTATCCAAGCAACGAACGCAGTAAACTAGCCGCTCATCATAAAAGTTAGAGGTATTTATGATCATTCCATGGCAAGACATTGCGCCGGAAACATTGGAAAACTTAATTCGTGAATTCGTCTTACGCGAAGGAACGGATTACGGAACCGTCGAGGTTTCTTTGCATGACAAAATTGATCAAGTTAAAGCTCAATTGGAAAAAGGTGAAGCGGTTATCGTGTTCTCTGAGCTACACGAAACCGTCGATATTCAGCATAAAACAAAATTTTAGACCCTTCACATTTTACCGTATCCCACTCGATGACAAGGTATTGTTACGTGCTATAGTGGGATATCGACCGTGCAGTAGTAACTCTACTGCACATTACAGGTAAGTAATTTTCGACAAGGTTTGTCATGTCAGCTAAACACCCAATTATTGCGGTTACTGGTTCGTCCGGTGCCGGCACGACCACTACATCTGAAGCCTTCCGTAAAATGTTCAATATGATGAACGTTAAACCCGCATGGGTTGAAGGCGATAGCTTCCATCGCTTTACTCGCCCAGAAATGGACATCGAAATTCGCAAAGCCCGCGAGCAAGGTCGACACATTAGCTACTTTGGCCCACAAGCTAATGACTTCCCGGGACTAGAAGAGTTTTTCCGTAAGTTCGGGCATGATGGCACTGGCAGCGTGCGCCGTTATCTGCACACGTTTGACGAAGCGGTTCCCTACAATCAAATGCCAGGCACGTTTACGCCGTGGCAAGACTTACCCGAAAACAGCGACGTGCTGTTTTATGAAGGGTTACATGGTGGCGTGGTGGATGGTGATGTTAATGTTGCTCAACATGTGGATTTCTTAATTGGCATGGTGCCGATTGTGAACTTAGAGTGGATACAAAAATTCGTACGCGACACTCGCGATCGCGGCCATTCGCGTGAAGCGGTAATGGACTCAATCGTGCGATCCATGGACGATTACCTCAACTATATCACTCCTCAGTTTTCTCGTACTCACATCAACTTCCAGCGCGTACCGACCGTTGATACTTCCAACCCACTTAATGCAAAAGGCATCCCTAGTTTGGATGAGAGTTTTGTGGTGATTCGCCTACGCGGTATCAAGAATGTCGACTTCCCATATCTGCTGGCCATGATTGATGGCTCATTCATGTCACGCCACAACACGATTGTCGTACCCGGCGGTAAGATGAGCTTTGCAATGGAGCTCATAGTTCGGCCTATCCTACAACAGCTCATCGAAACAGGGAAAATTGGCTAAAAACCTGCCTGCGAAGATGTTTACTTTTCATACCGTGATCATGTGCACAGTTTTGCTTACAAAATCTCAATCATGGCACGATTAAAATCAAGAAATCGTTTTCGAAAAAGGATACTATTTCTTACCGAAACACAAGAGAGCTTGCAGCATATAAAAAGTGCTCTTATTCTAGTAGGCCTAATTCAGGCTTAGCTAAAATATGGATAGCGCAAGCGTACCCTGCAGAGGAAGTGAGATATTATGGTTCTAGGTAAACCTCAAACCGACCCAACATTAGAGTGGTTTCTTTCACACTGTCATATTCATAAGTACCCTTCAAAGAGCACGCTAATTCACGCGGGCGAAAAGGCAGAAACTTTGTACTACATCGTTAAAGGTTCTGTTGCGGTTCTTATCAAAGACGAAGAAGGTAAGGAGATGATCCTTTCTTACCTAAACCAAGGAGACTTTATTGGTGAACTTGGTCTATTCGAGGAAGACCAAGAGCGCACAGCTTGGGTTCGTGCTAAATCTCCTTGTGAAGTTGCTGAAATTTCTTTCAAGAAGTTCCGTCAGCTTATCCAAGTAAACCCAGACATCCTAATGCGTCTTTCTGCGCAGATGGCTCGTCGTCTTCAAGTAACTAGCCAAAAAGTGGGTGACCTGGCGTTCCTAGACGTAACTGGTCGTATCGCTCAGACGCTTCTGAACCTTGCAAAACAACCAGACGCAATGACTCACCCAGACGGCATGCAAATCAAGATCACTCGTCAAGAAATCGGTCAAATTGTTGGCTGTTCTCGTGAGACAGTAGGTCGTATTTTGAAGATGCTAGAAGAGCAGAACCTAATCTCTGCTCACGGTAAAACCATCGTGGTTTACGGTACTCGTTAATCTCAAACTAGAGTGACACGAACAAAATTATAAAAGCCACCAATGGCAACATTGGTGGCTTTTTATTTGCTCATGACCAAATGAGATAGGGTGCAGCGAACACTAATGAGTAAGCTTAACAGGTTAACCCTAAAACTTAGCCATTCGTACTTTCAAAGATTTTGTCAGCTGAAGCGGCCACGAAACCTGGGTACAAATCACCATTTTCCATCGGATAGCGCTTAGCAAATTCATAAAACCCGCCAGGGATAATTTCAGTGCCTTCGCTAAAACGAACCGCTACTTTATCTGCCATGGTCGATGACTGCTCTAGCAACACCTCAGGAGTGCCCTTCACTTCACCACCATTTTCATTAATGGTAAACCCAGCGGTACGCAGATGATCGTTTACCTGCTTCACTTCTTCATATTCATTGAGCTGGTTAACGCTCACCGTGAAGTGGTTTGCTCCGTAACCATGCGCCGCAAGCCAAGATGCGTACTCACTTTCTTTAGCCAACGTTTGGTAATCAGCAAAGCTTAAATCCCACAAGCGTCCACCATGTAAGAATGCGCTATCGTTCAGCTTGTCAGCATCGACTTGTGCCACCAAATTTTTCACAATCTCTTGTAGCTCAGACGAGCACTCTTCAACTTTTAGCTCACTAATAAATACTTTAGGTTGCTTCGGATCTGGGTGCTCATAGTGCTTAGCAACCAGCTTTTTGCTTTCGAAAACGTAATCACCACACGCCTTGTAACCAATAGCTACAAATGGCTTAGCTAGAGTTTCAATACCAAGAGGCGCGATATTGAAGGTACGTAAAGCTATATGATCATTAATCAGAGGCTCATCTTCTTGAAGCAGCTGATGCACTTTAGCAGCCGAAGGGCAAAGACGTTGAATGTAATCTTGCCATAGCGATTCAAATAACACATCGGGCGTCATAACGACTCCTTGTTACGAGATGTAGAGTTTAAAGGTAAGCGGAAGTTGGCTGCTCGTTCACAACAAAAGTTGTCCAGAACAATGAACGAGCAACCATCAACCTGTGACGGTAAATGCCAGTCAGTCAACACGCTTTTCCGAGTCTTTGCTCACTTTTCGTGTTCTGCCAACGATCACTACAACCCATACCTAAATGATGCGCCGGCAAGGTGAGCCGCAATGCATAGTTGCGACTCTATTATTAAAACTTATAGCGCTACACCTGGACTCAATGTTGCAGGCAAGACAGTCTCTTGACCTTCCATTGATGCCATTGGGTACGCACAGTAATCTGCTGCGTAGTAAGCGCTTGGGCGCAAGTTACCCGACGCCCCCGGACCACCAAATGGCGCATCACCGCTTGCACCAGTGAGCTGGCGGTTACGGTTCACGATACCTGCACGAATGTGGTCAACGAAGTATTCCCATTCTTGGTCGTCGGTTGAGACCAAACCAGCAGATAAGCCAAAGCGCGTATCGTTTGCTAGCGCCACGGCTTTGTCTAACCCTTCGTAACGCACCACTTGCAGAAGTGGGCCGAAGTATTCTTCATCTGGTAACTCAGCAATGTTGGTTACATCAATGATGCCAGGAGAAACAAACGCCGCCTCTCCTGCTTTCGCTTCAATCAAGCTTTCACCGCCAAGAGACTGTAGATTAGCTTGTGCATCAAGAATAAACTTGGCTGCCGCGACCGAAATTTGCGGTCCCATAAATGGCGCAGGTTCTGCAAATGGTTGGTCTACGCGAATATTGCGTGTCGCTTCAACGAGCTTGGTGATAAGCGCATCGCCTTTTTCACCCAATGGCACATACAAACGACGAGCACACGTACAACGCTGCCCAGCACTGATAAACGCTGACTGGATGATGGTATAAACCGTGGCATCCAAATCACCGTATTTATCAGAGATCACCATCGGGTTATTACCCCCCATTTCTAGTGCGAGCATCTTGCCCGGTTGACCAGCAAATTGACGGTGTAATACATGTCCCGTATTCGCGCTACCCGTAAACAGTACGCCATCAATGCCTTTAGCGTCAGCGAGGGCGATACCAGTTTCTTTCGCGCCTTGAACAAGGTTAATCACGCCTTTCGGCAGACCGGCTTCTTCCCATAGCTTCATTGCCAATTCACCCGTCCATGGCGTTTGCTCAGACGGTTTGAAGACTACCGTGTTACCAGCCAGTAGCGCAGGCACAATGTGACCATTTGGTAGGTGGCCTGGGAAGTTGTAAGGACCAAACACCGCCATCACGCCCAATGGGCGGTGGCGCAATACGATTTGGTTGCCTGCTGCTTCACGGCTCGCCTCACCAGTGCGGTCATGATAAGCGCGAATCGAAATGGCAATTTTACCTGCCATTGCCACTGCTTCAGTGCGCGTTTCCCAAATTGGCTTACCAGTTTCTTTGGCAATGACTTCGGCGATTTTTTCGCTGTTCTCTTTTACTTTCTCCGCAAAAGCCAACACGATTGCCTCACGCTCTGAAAATGGACGCTTTTTCCAGTCAATAAACGCTTCACGCGCTGAAGATACCGCCTGGTTCACCTGCTCTGCCGTTGCACCTTTGCCTTGCCAGATCACTTCTTGGTTGTACGGCGACAGAGACGTAAATGCTTCACCCTGACCTTGTACCCATTCACCTGCAATCCAATGTGTCATTGTTTCTATCCTTAAATTCTGTCGTCTGTTACTGCGGAAGAAGGCGAACGAAATCCCCTTCCTCAACCGAAATTGCATCCGCAACGTCTGGTGCAATCATCACGCTTTGTGTTTCTGCGTCATACGCCGCTTTAGTGACTGTCGCACGGAAGTTCTCGAAAGATGAATTACACATCAAGAAGTCTTGTGTGCTGGAATGTTCAGAGATTTTGACTTGCGCACGGAATGAATGACGTACCGACTCAATATTACGCAGATCACACTCAACCGTTGGGCCACCGTCGAAGATGTCGACGTAGCCTCGGTTGGTAAAACCTTCACGCTCAAGCAGCTTCAGCGCTGGACGCGTGTTGTCATGTACTTGACCAATCACGGCTTGCGCTTCTGGGCTGAGCAGGTTGATGTAAATAGGCAGTTTCGGCATCAAGTCGGCGATAAAGCCTTTCTTGCCGATACCTGTTAGGTAATCTGCAAGCGTAAAATCGATAGAGAAGAAATGCTCTTGGAGCCATTGCCAGAATGGTGAATTACCCTCGTCGTCTGAAACGCCACGCATCTCCGCAAAGATCGTTTCAGAGAAGCGCTCTGGGTGCTCTGCCATCATTAGGAAACGACACTTCGACATTAGACGACCATTCAGACCTTGGCGGAATTTCTCACGCAAGAACAAGGTACAAATTTCGCTGTTACCCGTGTAGTTATTACCAAAAGTAAGCAGTTTAACGACGTTGTTAACGCCAAGCTTTGGCGACGAGTGCACGACTTTACTAATGTGATATGAGTAAAATGGGACATCCCAGCCGATAGATGCTTCGATTCCGGTGGTACCCGCAACCTCACCCGTTTCAGAGTCAAAGCCAACCATCAGGTAGCCTTCATCGCCTGGTTCTGCCACATCAGGCTTACCAAAGCTGTACTCTGAATGTTTGATTCGATTGGTTAACAGTTCTTCGTTAACCGGTAGAGATGTAAATCCGTGACCAGACTCCACCGCACAAGTGTGCAGTGCGTCGTAATCCGACATCGCGATAGGGCGAACTACTAGCATCAATACTCCCTCCAGATGCAAGAAGATCCTAACTATATTGTAGGAACAATTCCCCCATCAGAGATCCTTGACGGGGGTGTCTGCGTTGACGTTTAAACTGATATCGCGCTTAAACTAAAGTCGCGATCGCTTTATCCAGTTTCGCCAAGCCTTCTTCAATTTCTTGTTGTGTGATAACGAGTGATGGTGTGAAACGTACGACATTGGCACCCGCAACCAATACCATGAGACCTTGTTTACCTGCAGCAACCAGCACGTCACGCGCACGGCCTTGCCATTCTTCATTTAGTGCAGCGCCAAGTAATAGGCCTTGACCGCGCACTTCTGAGAAGATGTTGTACTTCGCGTTGATCTTCTCTAGACCTTCACGGAACATTGCTTCGCGTTCTAGTACACCAGCCAACAACTCTGGCTTAGTAACTTCATTTACAACCGCTTCTGCAACCGCACACGCTAGTGGGTTACCGCCATATGTAGAACCGTGAGTGCCCACTTTCATGTGCTCTGCCAATTTTGCTGTCGTTAGCATTGCACCGATTGGGAAACCGCCACCAAGTGATTTCGCAGTACTTAGAATATCTGGCGTGATACCTAAACCTTGGTAAGCGTAGAAGTTACCTGTTCGGCCATTACCAGTTTGCACTTCATCGAAGACCAGTAAGGCGTTGTGTTTGTCACACAGCTCGCGAACCGCTTGAGCGAACTCAGGCGTTGGTGGCACGATGCCGCCTTCACCTTGTAGTGGCTCCATCATGACCGCACAAGTACGATCAGACATGTGTGCTTGTAAAGCTTCGATATCGTTGTAAGGAAGGTGTGTCACGTCGCCTGGCTTAGGACCGAAGCCGTCAGAGTATGCCGCTTGGCCACCAACCGTTACGGTAAAGAATGTACGACCGTGGAAACCTTGTTTGAATGCAATGATTTCAGATTTCTCAGTGCCATGAACGTCTGCTGCATAACGACGTGCCAGCTTCAAAGCGGCTTCGTTTGCTTCTGCGCCAGAGTTAGCAAAGAACACTCGCTCAGCAAAACTCACTTCTGTTAGCTTTTTCGCCAGACGAAGGGCTGGTTCGTTCGTCATAACGTTACTTAAGTGCCAAAGCTTGTTAGCTTGCTCTGTTAGCGCGTTTACCATTACTGGATGACAATGGCCAAGACAGCTCACTGCAATACCACCAGCAAAGTCGATGTATTCATTACCTTCCTGATCCCAAACACGTGAACCTTCACCTTTAACAGGGATCATTTCCATCGGGTTATAGCAAGGTACCATTACCTCATCGAATAAACCGCGCTCTACTTTAATTTCCGTTGTCATTGCACATTCCTTCTTGATACCGCATGCGTAGCAGATAAGCGAATTTAACCGGCTCTCTTTGCCAGCAAATAATGTTTTGCATTTAAGCTATTGCGGCATTGTATTTACATTTAATTAACCATTTCAATAGTGATTTATTCTTTTCGTTCTCGAAAGCAACTTCCATTAATCACTGCTTGTGACTATTTATGCATCAAGAAAGTAAAATAGAGAAGCGATTTTTTATAAATGTTATGTAATACAGGGGATAGAAGGTTTAAAAAGACATGAATAGACAAAGAGACTCGAGAGAACCGCATAGTTTTGCAATCCGCTCACCTCAGCAAAAAGATGAATGATTTGTTAAGAAAAGTGATCGCGATCAGATCGCTTTGCGTGCTAAAAAGTTCGCAAGCAACTCGTGACCTTGCTCAGTTTTGATTGATTCTGGGTGAAACTGCACCGCATCAATTGGCAAGGTTTTATGTTGGTAACCCATTATTTCATCCATGCTTCCGTCTGGCAGTTCTGTCCATGCAGTCAGTTCAAACACGTCGGGTAAAGTACCGTTTTTCACCACAAGAGAGTGATAACGGGTTACCGTGAGTGGGTTATTCAGATTTTTAAACACACTACGACCGTTGTGATGAATCGGCGAGGTCTTACCGTGCATCACTTGTCGTGCACGTACCACTTCGCCCCCAAACACTTGCGCTATCGCTTGATGGCCAAGGCAAACACCCAATATTGGAAGCTTACCAACGAAGTGTTCTATCGCTTTCAGTGAAATACCTGCTTCGTTCGGCGTACATGGCCCTGGCGAGATCACCAAATGAGTTGGGTTGAGCGCCTCAATGCCTTGGATATCGATTTCATCGTTACGCACCACCTTTACGTCTGCACCAAGCTCGCAGAAGTATTGGTAAAGGTTGTAGGTAAAAGAGTCGTAGTTATCGATGATCAACAACATAAAGGGTCGGTTGCTCCAATCCGTTTTGGCAATGCTTACGTAGTGAATCGCCACGTTCGTGACAATCAAGGGCGGTATTTTGCTATACCAAGCAAGAAAGGCAAGTTTTTGCTGAATAAAAAGGCCAGCATAGGCTGGCCTTTGGTCTTTACAGCTATTTAGGAACTGTTTGTCAGAAAGTAAATTCGCTTAGCGGCGACGACGGAATAAGCCGAGACCTAGCAGCGCAAATAGCGCGCCAAAACCAAACGAACCACCATCTGAATCCTTCGACCCTTCTGTTCCAGTTTCAGTTTGCGTCATTGAAACATCACGAACAGAGCTAAACTTCACGATATTACCTGTCGAGTCAGTCACTTTCTCTTCTAACTGATAATTACCTTGCTCTGGCGTTTGTTCAAACTCAATATTCACGCTACGCGCATCAATATCAGCTTGAACTAAGGTTTGGCTAGCCGAGTAAGCTTTCGTATCGCTGCTTGCCGCAGCCGCTTGTGTGGATGGCGTTAAGTTCACCGTAACAATATCACCTACAACCGCCGTTGGTGGTAAACGGACATCGACGGCTAAGTTGTCACCTGCTTTCGGTAAATCGATGTCATCATCTGGTAAATCAATCGCGATGATCACTGGATCGTGGTCAGAGGCAGAGAACGCATCTTTGTACTTCGGCATATCACCTGTGTACTTGCTGCTGTATTCGAACAAGTTACTCTCTAGTGAGTTGATGTGCCAATCTTCAATTGCTACCACTTTTTGCGCTAGGCTACTGCTTGCCAATGCGTGGTCCAAATTACCCAGCTCGCCCGAATAGGTGTAAGAAAACGTATCAGTGCCGTGCAGCAACGTGTTTAAGTTGTGCAGACCGTAACCTTTTTCAATTTTGGTCTTCTCTACTTGAAGTTCACCATCACCAATGGTTGTGTAAGCAGCAGTATAAATGTCACGGCCGTATTTCTCTTTCGAGTAATCAGTCAGTGTCAGAAGTGGGTCTTCCATGCCATAAGCATTGAGGTCGCCCATGAGCAATACATCGCCTTTCACCTCTTTCAACGCTTCACCCACTGCGTGCGCAGCAGAAACGCGGAAGTTGTTACAGTTGCCTTGCAGATCCTCTGGCTCAGAATCTTCTACACCAGCAATCCACTCTTCAATACACTCAGAGCCTTTCGACTTAAAGTGGTTTACGACAATAGACAAATCTTCACCCGTCTCTTTCACCGTAAAGGTCTGAAGTAGACTGTGGCGTTGGTACTTATCGTAAGCAGGGTTACTTTCTGTGCCCTCTTTACGAGTAATTGTGTTTTCTGCAATGTGCTGCTCTGGCGTGATGATCACTTTTGCAGCGTCTTTTGGCGTTACTGCGTTAGCACGATATAAAATCGCCACCATGATCGCATCACTGCCAAAGTATTCGTCTTGGTATTTGTCTTGCTCTTCGATTTCGACATACGTGTAATGATCTTCAGCGTCATCAATCTCAGCATTTAGGGCATCAACTAAGTTTTGGATAGCACTGCCATCACCAAAGCCGTTGTTTTCCACTTCCATCAAACCAATAACGTCTGCGTCCATCTTGTTCATCGCCGCAACGATTTTCGCTTGCTGGATCAGGAATTCGTCTAGATTAGTCGCACCACGGTTTTGTCCGGTTGGGTTTTCATGACCACTGTCAGCCACGGAGTTGAAGTAGTTCAGTACGTTGAAGCTTGCAATACGCAAATCTGAGTCCGCAATCGCTGGGGCATCTTTACGAGCCACGTCGAAGCCTTCACCTGAAGTCACGAAGTTGGTGTTATCAACTTCATTGGTCGCAATCAGGCGGTATTCGTTGTAGCTGTAAGCCACGACGCCCTGCAGACCCTCTACTCGCGAACCAAGGCGAATGTGCTGCTCAGAAGAGCCATCTTGGTCTGCATCTTTTGCAAAATCTGGGTAGTAAGGGATTTGGCCGTTTGGTGCTTTGCCATCAGATTCTAGGTATACGCGGTTCGCTGCGTTGTCTTTTGCTAGCTCAAAGGCTGCATCGCTCTCTGCTGCGTGCAATTGAGTCGGCTTAAACAATGGCGCTTCATGAGACAACATCATGTTGTTACGACGTGAATCGTAGTCGTAAGAGAAGTTGCGAGTTACAAACAAGTCACTTGCCGAAGTTAGTTCAACTTGCATGCCTTCATGACGCTCTAGCGCATCACGTAGTGTTTCACCTTCTTTGATAACAAGATCGGTAACTCGAGGAATATCCGATGTGCCTGTTTTCACATAGCTGTTAGCATCAGAAGCTAGCTGAGTATTGCTGTAGTACTCTTGAACTTTACCTTTCACACAAACAACGTCACCAGCTTTCAGCGCCATGTCTGCCGCGTCAGTATGAATGAACAAACCTTCTGAGGTCTTGTCGTTGTTGTCGCTTTCTAATGCTTGTAGGTAGAAACCTTTGGTTAGGCCAGTGGTAACAGCAGTCACGACACCAGTTACGAAATGATCTTCGTCAGTAATGTATGGGTAACCATCAATGAATGGAGACGTATCGCCTTCACCTTGAATATCTTGGATGGTAGTGAAGTTAGGTTGCTGACCGTCGACTTCACAAGCGAATGGTGCTGGTGGCTCAGTCGCATTTAGCTCACCAAGGCCGTCAATGTTGTCTTTCTCAAATGCCGTCCACTGAGATGCATCATAAGTAGCAGAAGGGGTTAGTGCATCACTGTTACGAACTAATGTGGTGTCTTTACCAAAATCTACGTCACCCATCACACCGATGATGTCGTGCACTTCACCATCTTTAAGCAGTGCGATCGGGTCGTCACCGTTAAAGTTCGCAACGCTTTTATCTGTGATATCCGCGACAGCTTTGATGGCATCGCTCGCGTCACCATGCGCCAGTACATACACTTGGTTAGCTTGTATCGTCACTTGGCTAAGGTCGAATGTGCTGCCCCAAGTACCACCACCGTTTGATGATTTCGCCAACTCGTAGCCAGTGAGTGTCACCGCAGTATCACCCGTATTAGCGATCTCTACCGCTTTATTATAAGCGCCGCCTTCTACGTATTGGGAAATAATAATCTCTGCGTTCGCATTTGCACTAAGTGCACTGGCGATGGTTAATGCGAGTATTGAGGGTTTGATTAACGTGTCCATTGTCATACCTGATATTTATGTAAATGCAAACTTAGCTCTGGTTAGAGCCTGCCATTTGCGTCTACTATCAGGTTTATTTATGAAATAAATAAGAATGAGTAATTAAAGCCGTGAAATGAATCACATGTGAATATAAGAAAATATGCCAGAGCATCCCATTCAAACATTTTTTGTAATAAATACAGAGCGCTATTGATAAACAAGTCAGAATTTAGATTGATTACTCAGTTTACTTTTTCACTTCATGTTAAGGAGTAGAAAATACATCACTTGTTGAGTTGCTTATTAACCCAACCGTTCCGTTACAAATAAAAAATATAATTAGTCACTAATTTAGAATGCTTTAATTTTCACTTGTATCACTGTTCAAGCCCAAGAATCTATTACTCGCTTCGTTCTCTCTTATACAGGCCCCTCATACTTCAAAGTTTTCATGATTTATTCAATAACTTTTCATTACTCACTAGCCAAAAACATACACAAAAGATATAACACCTGCGCGAGACAATAAGATCTCATTAGCTGTAAACCCAGGAACGACAAATGAAAAAAATTCAACGCAGTGTGCTAGCTCTCTCCCTACTTGGCTTGATAGCGGGGTGTCAGTTGACCGCCAGTGAGCCACTTCAACCTACGGCGAATCAAGACATCATCGAATCAGCCAAAAATGAACTGGATGGTATTGAAGAGCTAGAAGTCAGTGACGAGGGTGTTATTACCTTTACTCAGCGTCTAAGAACGCCAGGAACCTACTGGATTCCAGCGAGAATTAAAGAACTCAGCTACGATATATCATGCGTACAGCTTAGTTACTTCATTGATAGAGGCATGGTTGTGAAGTCTGCCTTTCTAGGGGCTCGAGGACGTGTTGAATATTACGACATGGAACGCTGTATGAAAGACACACCATTTCAGTAATACAGGCATAAAAAAAGCTCCACCAAAGTGGAGCTTTTTCGTATTCGTTCTTAGCAACTATGGGCGAGCTACAAAACCTACTGCTTCGTATGCTTTCTTAAGCGTTTCAGCCGCTCGTGCCGAGGCTTTCTCAGCGCCTTGCTGCATTACCTCGTCCATGTAAGCACGATCAGCGCGAATACGGTGATATTCTGCTTGAATTGGCTCAAGCATTGCTACAACTGCCTCACCAACATCTTTCTTAAATGGGCCATACATTTCTACGCCTTGGTACTTCGCTTCAATCTCTTCGAAGCTCATGCCTGTCGCCGCGGAGTACAGACCCATTAGGTTAGCAATGCCCGCCTTGTTCTCGATATCATGACGGATACTTGGTGGCGTTTCGGTATCGGTTTGCGCTTTGTTGATCTTCTTAAGGATCGACTTAGGCTCTTCCAGCAGCGTGATAACGTTCTTACGGTTGTCATCAGATTTAGACATCTTCTTCGTTGCGTCTTGAAGGCTCATTACACGCGCATTTACTGTCGGAATGTAAGGCTCTGGAACTTGGAAGATTGGCTGCTCTGGCGAGTAAATATTGTTGAAACGCGTTGCGATATCGCGCGCTAATTCTAGATGTTGCTTCTGGTCACTGCCTACAGGTACTTGGTGTGCACCGTAAAGCAAAATGTCAGCCGCCATCAACACCGGGTAGTCAAATAGACCGACGTTTACGTCATTCGCGTAACGTGCCGATTTGTCTTTAAACTGAGTCATACGGCTCAGCTCACCCATTTGAGTGTAGCAGTTAAGAAGCCAACCTAATTGAGCATGCTCTGGTACATGTGACTGAACAAATAGCGTGCTCTTCTTCGGGTCAACACCAACTGCCAGACAAATTGCCAGTGCGTCTAGAGTTGCTTCATGCAGCGCTTTAGGGTCCTGACGAACCGTAATCGCGTGAAGGTCTACCACACAATATTGGCAATCATAATCGTCTTGCATCTGCTGCCATTGACGTAGAGCACCCAAGTAGTTACCGATACTTAGTTCACCTGAAGGTTGAACACCACTCAATACAATGGGTTTGCTCATTAGAATGATTCCTTTGACTTCTTAATCTAATTAAATGAAAAAAACCGTGCAGTAATAGGTGCACGGTTTACTCAGTGTACTCATTAACGAGTATTTTGGAAGCTCTTTTGTAGCCGTTATGCAGAAACCGCTACAACGTCCAATAATTCTGCCAAACTGTCAGCGACGAAATCTGGATTTGATGCTGAAATAGGTTCACCGTGGTTGTAACCATATGTCAGACCAAATGAGGCACAGCCTGCATTCTTTGCTGCGAGAATGTCGTTTTTCGAGTCGCCAACCATCAGCATTTCACTTGGTTGGATTTGGTGCTTTTCCATCAACCAGTTCAATGCTACTGGGTTTGGTTTTTTCTCTGAGAATGCATCACCGCCAAGGACATCAACGAAGTATTTTGCGATGTCGTGCTTTTCCAAAACGTCAGGCACAAACTTTGAAGGTTTGTTAGTCACCAACGCCATAACAAAGCCCGCTTTGTGCAGCTCTGCTAGTGTCTCTTTTACCGTTGGGTAAAGATGACTTAGCTTGTGACCGCTTTGCTCGTAGTAATCATCAAACAATACACGCGCTTTAGCACGAAGCTCTTCACTCAGCTCTGGGTTGATGGTCAGGCTTTGGCTTAATGAGCGACCAATAAGCACGTCTGCGCCGTTACCCACGTAATCACGAACTTGTTCTTCTGAAACCGATGGAAAGCCAAGCGCCTGTACTGCTTGGTCTGCCGCGACAGCTAGATCTGGCACGCTATCAAGCAAAGTGCCATCTAGATCGAAGGCGATGAATTTAATGTCTTGTTGAGTCATAACTTCCCTGAGGATTTTTATTTATAAATCGGTGAAAACGACAAAGGATGGCACCCCATCCTTTGTTTTTATCATTATGTCTGATTCGGCAGTAACTGTTTGTTTCGTCGTTACTTTGCAGCAATACGCTGACGAACTGCCTCAAACAAACAGATGCCGGATGCCACAGATACGTTCAAGCTTGAAACGCTACCAGCCATTGGGATCTTAATCAAATCGTCGCAGGTTTCACGAGTCAGACGACGCATACCGTCACCTTCTGCCCCCATTACGATAGCAAGGGGTCCAGTCAGTTTTGCTTGGTAGATGTCGTGCGTTGCTTCGCCCGCCGTACCAACAAACCAGATACCTTGCTCTTGCAGTGTACGCATAGTACGAGCCAAGTTAGTCACTCGGATCAATGGCACGACTTCAGCTGCACCACAAGCCACTTTGCTTACGGTTGCGTTCATCGGTGCAGAACGATCTTTCGGTACGATGATCGCCGCAGCACCTGCCGCATCTGCGTTACGTAAACACGCACCAAGATTGTGTGGATCGGTCACGCCGTCTAACACTAATAGCAGTGGTGATTCGTGCTGCGCCAGGATGTCATCTATATCGTTCTCATTCAGCTGCTTCGCTGGTTTCACACGAGCGATGATGCCTTGGTGATTTGCACCGCGCGCTTTGTCATCCAAGGTTTTACGTGTCATCGGCTGAATAGAAACGCCACAAACCTGAAGATCATTTAGGATTGGCATTAGGCGATCATCTTGACGACCTTTTAAAACGTACGCCTCGATAAAACGCTCTGGTTCGCGCTCCAATACCGCCTTCACTGCGTGAATGCCGTAGATAAATTCGTTACTCATTGTTTAACCTGTTGTTCTGGTCGTATTGCCTGCGCCAACCGAGTTTGAACTAAGTTGGCGCTTCAACCTACTGCGCTTCTTTTTTAGTGCGCTTGGTTTTCTTCGGCTTACTGTGCGGCTTCTTTTTACGTGCTTTTTTCACTTTAGGCTTCTCGTTGCCTTCGGCGTCACCACGTTTTGGGCCATTACGCTTACTCGTTGCACCCGTTTCTTCTGGGCGTTTAGTTGGCTCTATCGCAGGAACTGCACGAGCCGCGCCACCTTCTTTCGATGAAGAGCGAGTCGCAGCGCGTTTTTTATCTTTCGCTTTGCGTTTTGCTTCCGCTGCGCGTTTCTTCGCAGTCTTACCTTCGCCGCGTAGCTTACGACTTGTTTCGACCAATTCAAAGTCAATTTGCTTATCATCGAGGTTAACAGCCAGTACTTTTACTTTTACTGCATCACCTAAGCGGTAGATGTTACCGAAACTTTCACCAATAAGTCGTTGACCAATCGGGTCAAATTGATAGTAGTCGTTCGCAAGGGTAGAAATATGTACCAAACCATCGATGTGCAAATCCGTTAAACGTACAAAGAAGCCAAAGCTAGTGACATTAGCAATAACACCGTCTAGTTCGTCACCGACGTGGTCTTGCATATATTCACACTTCAGCCAATCCGCAACATCACGTGTTGCATCATCAGCACGGCGCTCTGTCATCGAACATTGTTCGCCGTAAAAATCCATGTCGTCAAACGAGTAATGATAGCCACCTGTTGGTGTCCAGCGATCTTGATTACGACCTTCTTCTTTAGCAATCAGATACTTGATTGCACGGTGAAGTAACAAGTCAGGGTAACGACGAATTGGCGACGTAAAGTGCGCATAGCGTTTCAATGCCAACCCAAAGTGCCCCGCGTTATCTGCGTTGTATACCGCTTGCTTCATTGAGCGTAGCAGCATGGTCTGAATCAACTCTTGATCTTGACGCCCGGAGATTTGACGTGCGAGATCAGCATAGTCCGTTGGTGAAGGCTCTAAACCACCTTTTAGCTCAAGACCAAGTTCACTTAAGAAGTCACGGAAACCTTGCAGGCGTAATTCACCTGGAGATTCATGGATACGATAAAGCGCGGGCTCTTTCGCTTTTTCTACCAGCGATGCCGAAGCAATGTTGGCTAAAATCATACATTCTTCGATGATCTTATGCGCGTCATTACGAATTACTGGCTCAATGCTTTCGATTTTACGTTCCGCATTGAAAATAAATTTGGTTTCAACGGTTTCAAATTCGATTGCACCGCGTTGATCTCGTGCTTCTTTCAGCACTTTGTACATCTTGTGCAACTCTTCTAGATGAGAAACAAGCGGCTGGTAGCGCTCACGTAGTTCTTCATCCCCTTCTAGAATCGCGCTCACTTTGCTATATGTGAGACGAGCGTGCGAGTTCATCACCGCCTCGTAGTGCTTGTAACCAGACAGCTTACCGGTATCAGAAATGGTCATTTCGCACACCATACACAAGCGATCTACTTGCGGGTTGAGCGAACATAGGCCGTTCGATAGTACTTCTGGCAACATCGGCACAACTTGGGACGGGAAATATACTGAGTTACCACGATTGATCGCTTCTTTGTCCAACGCAGAGTCAGGACGAACGTAGTAACTGACGTCAGCAATCGCTACCCATAAACGCCAACCACCTTCTTTGTTCTTTTCACAGTAAACCGCATCATCAAAGTCTCGTGCGTCTTCGCCGTCAATGGTCACTAGTGGCAAATCACGTAGATCCACACGACCAACTTTCGCTTCTTCTGGTACTTCTTCGCCTAAGTTTTCGATTTGTTTATCGACGGCTTCTGGCCATTCGTGAGGGATTTGGTGTGTACGAATCGCAATTTGTGTTTCCATACCTGGTGCCATATTTTCACCAAGGACTTCAACCACTTTACCCATCATGCCGCGTGAGCGTGAGCCACGATCAGTAATTTCAATTACGACTACGTTACCCATGCGTGCACCCGCTTTGTGCTCATTTGGGATCAGGATATCTTGGCTGATACGCGAGTCATCTGGGACAACGTAGGAGTATCCATATTCAAGGAAAAAACGACCGACGATTTGATCATTACGCTCCTCTAGCACACGCACCAAACGTCCTTCACGGCGACCGCGCTTGCTGTTGTCTGTCGGTTGCACTAAGACAAAATCACCGTGGATGATGTTCTTCATCTGATGGTGCGGTAACAGAATATCATCATCCTTGCCGACGCTGCCTTCTGGACGTACCCAACCATGGCCATCACGATGACCAATCACGTAACCTTTCACCATTTCAAGTTTTTCAGGCAATGCATAGCACTGACGGCGGGTAAACACCAGTTGGCCATCTCGCTCCATCGCACGTAGCCGACGACGCAACCCTTCGTATTGCTCTTCGCCCTCAAGCTTTAGTGCCTCAAACAAGTCGTTACGATTCATTGGAACGCCCGCTTGCTCTAGAAACTCGATGATAAACTCTCGGCTTGGAATTGGATTTTCGTAATTTTTGGATTCACGATCTGCAAAAGGATCGTTTGGAATATTGTCTGACATAGGCACGCCTATCTAGCAAGGAAGGTATATGGCTAGTATATCTGAGTCTCTCGATAAGCTACAGAATTGCTTTGAAAAAAGAATGATCGAGATCGACTCTAGGCATGCAAATGAGTTAAGGACGAGCCAGCAAGATCAAAAGTTCAGAATTGTCACTGAGCAAGGATTCAATCGTGCAATCATCCAACTCCGCCAGAAAGGCACTTTTTGCTTTCGCCAATTTATCTTTGAGGCGGCAAGCAGGGGTAATATGGCAAAAATCCACACCACAGTTGACTAAATCTAACGGCTCTAAATCGCGCACAACACCACCGACTGTGATTTCAGATGCTGGCTTCATCAGCCGGATACCACCGTTTTTTCCGCGCACGGTATGGACATAACCCAACTGTCCTAACCGATTGATAACTTTAACCATATGGTTGCGCGACACACCAAATAAATCCGTCACTTCGGTAATGCTGGTTAACTCATCTTCCGGCAACGAAGCCAAGAAAATTAAGGTTCTCAACGCATAATCAGTGAAACTAGTTAACTGCATATTCTCTCCCAAAGTGCGACTCAATAACCCGCTGGTGATACTAAAACCCCAAACTTGAGCTATCGATAAAAGTGTAAATCTTTTCTTGATCGAAAGATACATTTGAGATACAACTTTAAACATGCATTATAAATACAACTTAAAGTAGGAAGCCCTTATGCTCAGCAATCAAACTATCGAGATCGTCAAAGCGACCGCACCACTCATCGCCGAAACAGGACCAAAACTGACCGCGCACTTTTACGAGCGTATGTTTACTCATAACCCTGAGTTGAAAGATATTTTTAACATGAGTAACCAGCGTAACGGCGATCAGCGTGAAGCATTATTCAACGCTATCTGTGCCTATGCTGCCAATATTGAAAATTTGCCAGCTCTGCTTGGCGCAGTAGAGAAAATTGCGCATAAGCACACGAGCTTTTTGATCACAGAAGATCAGTACCAAATCGTTGGTAAGCATTTACTTGCAACAATCGATGAGCTTTTTAATCCAGGTCAAGAGGTGTTGGATGCTTGGGCTGAGGCTTACGGCGTACTTGCGAATGTATTTATTCAGCGCGAAGAACAAATTTACCAACAAAATGAAGCTTTGGAAGGCGGCTGGCGCGGTCTACGCGAATTTGAATTAGTCGATAAAAAGATTGAGAGCAAACACATTTGCAGCTTTGTGTTCAAGCCAACCGATGGCCAAAAAGTGGCGCCGTATAAACCGGGACAATACCTTGGCATCTACATCAACAGTGACCAGTTAGAAAACCAAGAAATTCGCCAATATAGCCTGTCTTCTGCGGTCCAAGAGAACACCTACCGTATCTCAGTAAAACGTGAAGAAGGCGGAAAAGTGTCGAACTACCTGCACGATAGCCTGAACATTGGCGAAAAAGTGCAGCTTGCAGCCCCTGCCGGTGATTTCTTTATGGATGCCGAACCACAAACACCCGTTGTTCTAATTTCTGCTGGTGTGGGACTTACTCCAACGCTGTCAATGCTAGAAAGTCTCTCAGCACATCAAGCACCTGTAACTTGGGTTCATGCAACAGAAAATGGCCAACAGCATGCTTTCAAGCAACACGTAAACCAACTCGTTGCAGAAAAAGAAAATATGAACGCGCTCATTTGGTATAACCAACCAACGGCAGAAGACAAACTAGGTGAAGACTTCCACTTCACGGGCTTTGTCAATCTGTATGAAATTGAAGCTGCATTAAAGCAAGATAACGTGCAGGTTTACTTCTGTGGCCCTGTAGGATTTATGCAGCACATAGCGAAACAGCTATTAGAACTTGGCGTACCAGAAGAGCAATTCCATTACGAATGCTTCGGTCCACACAAAGTGGTTTAAGCGCTATCAGCTATCGGGAAAACAACAAAGCCCACGTGACGTGGGCTTTGTTGTATGAAGTTGTTTGCAATATTGAAGCGTTACCAAAAGGTGTCTCGCCGTTTAGCTCGAGCAATAACGTTTTGTGGCATGCGCTGTTCAAGGCCGTTTCTCAATACAGTTATGCGCTTATGCTGCCGCTTATCTGCTGTGACAGAGTTATATAACCAACGATACGCATCTTCGTAATCGAGTGGACTGCCATAATCACGTAAAAGCAACTCGGCCAGATGAATACGCGCGTTTAGGTTTCCCATTGACGCAGCTTCTCGCAAATATGGAATTGCACGTTCTTTATCTTGCTGTACTAAAGTGCCACGCGAATAGTATCGGCCAATCTGCTCTAGTGCAGCTGGTAACCCCTGATGCGCTGCATTTTCGATGTAGTAAAGACCCAGTTCGACATCTTGCTCGACACACACACCCCAAGCCAACATATCTCCGTACAGAAATTCATAAGCGGGTAAGTTAATTCGAGTCGCACGAGCTACGATATCCTCCACCAGCTGGCAGTTATCAGCGCGCACACGTTGTAAGTGCTTATTTTGCTCAATAAGCTTTATCAGCTCTGCTTCGGTATAGATCGGAACTGGTGCCCCCACATCAGCAACATTGGCTTTCACTGTGGTAGCAACCAAGGTCAACAACAGTGAAGCAGCCACTGTTCGTAACTTCATAAACGTACCCTTAAGGTATCTAAGAAACCAAAGATCGGTGAAGGATCTCCTCTGCTTGATAACCTTATCGGCAAAAAACAGCTAAGCTTTAGACAATTTTTGCCTCTGATTTAGGCTCAGCGGCAAAAGCTTGCCATATGAGAGTCACGCTGTTTTTGTTCAGATACAAAAAAGCCGACCAGAAGGTCGGCTTTTGCAATCTTTAACGGCTATCAATTAAGCTTCGAATGGGTGAACTTTGATGATAGTTTCGTTACGGTCAGGACCTGTAGAGATGATGTCTACTGGAACGCCAGTTAGCTCTTCAATACGCTTGATGTAGTCAAGAGCGGCTTGTGGTAAAGCATCTAGTGACTTAGCACCAAATGTGTTCTCAGACCAACCAGGCATTGTTTCGTAGATTGGCGTTGCTTTTTCGAATGCTTCAGCAGCCATCGGAGAAACTTCTAGCACAGAGCCATCTTCCATCTTGTAACCAGTACAGATTTTTAACTCTTCTAGACCATCTAGTACGTCTAGTTTAGTTAGACAGAAACCAGATACAGAGTTGATTTGGATTGCACGACGCATAGCAACAGCATCGAACCAACCTGTACGACGTAGACGACCAGTTGTCGCACCGAACTCGTGGCCAACTTCACCTAAGTGCTTACCAATTGGATCTTGCTTATCTAAACCGTCGTATAGTTCAGTCGGGAATGGACCAGCACCAACGCGAGTACAGTACGCTTTCGCGATACCCAAGATGTAACCGATGTGACGAGGACCAAAACCAGAACCTGCAGCAACACCACCAGCAGTCGTGTTAGAAGACGTTACGTACGGGTAAGTACCGTGGTCGATATCAAGTAGTGTACCTTGTGCACCTTCGAACATGATCTTGTCGCCGCGCTTACGTGCTGCGTCTAGTTCGTCAGTTACGTCGATAACCATTGACGTTAGTAGTTCAGCGTAGCCTTTAGCTTGCTCAAGTACTTCTTCGTAGCTTACTGGTTCCGCTTTGTAGAAGTTAACTAGTTGGAAGTTATGGAACTCCATGACTTCTTTTAGCTTCTCTGCGAAAGTCGCCATATCGAATAGGTCGCCAACGCGTAGACCGCGACGAGCAACTTTATCTTCGTATGCTGGACCGATACCACGACCAGTAGTACCGATAGCTTTTTTACCGCGAGCGATTTCGCGAGCTTGGTCCATTGCAACGTGGTAAGGAAGAATTAGCGGACATGCTTCAGAAATGAAAAGACGCTCGCGTACTGGAATACCGCGCTCTTCAAGAGGCTTCATTTCTTTAAGTAGAGCTTCAGGTGATAGTACAACACCGTTACCGATAACACATTTTACGTTATCGCGAAGGATACCTGATGGAATTAAGTGAAGAACGGTTTTTTCACCGTCAATTACGAGAGTGTGACCTGCGTTGTGACCGCCTTGGTAGCGTACCACGTATTTTGCATCTTCAGTTAAAAGGTCTACGATTTTACCTTTACCTTCGTCACCCCATTGGGTGCCTAGAACGACTACGTTATTTCCCATCTTTCCAAGTCTGATTGCTAGTTAAAAATGGATTCTAGCACCGAATCACGCTTCTTGCAGTCATTTTTTGTTCACAGAGTTGCTACCAGAATGTCATCTTGCCGCTTTGTTCATTTTGAAATCAGCATATCACTGATAGTATTTAGCTTTCTCTATTCGACTGGAAAGCGCTATGTCTGAATCCATATGGTTGGCGATTGGGCTCGTCTTGATCGTGGAAGGCATTGGGCCACTGATTGCTCCTAACGGTTGGCGGAATATGGTGGCTCAATTAAGTGAACAACCCAACAATCAGCTACGACGCATCGGTGGCTGCCTAGTAGTTGCTGGAGCCGTAATCGCTATCATGATGAGCTAGCACTTAGCATCAGATACAAAAAAGGCTCCCTAAGGAGCCTTTTATTTCAATGAGACGCGGAGATTATTTCTCCATGCTGCCCTTCGACTGGTTCATGTATTGGAAGAACTCACTCTTCGGATCAAGCACCAGAATATCGCTCTTAGAGCTGAAGGACTTCTCATACGCACGTAGCGAGCGTAGGAAGCTAAAGAACTCAGGGTCTTTGTTGTACGCTTCAGCATAAATCTTCGCAGCCTCAGCATCCGCTTCACCTCGTGTCACACGCGCAGTTTTATCAGCTTCAGCTAGAATAGTTGCTACTTCTAGTTCTGCTTGAGCACGAATAACTTCCGCCTTTTCACGACCTTGAGAACGGTGCTTACGAGCAACGGACTCACGCTCCGCACGCATACGACGGTAGATAGACTCACTGATTTCATCAGGCAGGTTGATTTTCTTCATTCGGAAATCAACGACACGAACACCCAAGTCTTTCATTGCGCTTTCACGCGTGTCTTTCAATACTTCAGACATGATTAGGTCGCGTTCACCATCAATCTCAAGCGCCTCACGAGCCGCTTCAGTTGCGACAACATCGGCACTTGCGTCTTCTGGTAGCACATCATCGTTACGTGGACCAGATACGATCTGTTTGATTTCACGAGCACCGATTTCAGAACGAAGCACGTCCGTCACTTTACGCTCAAGTAGTGCCTCTGCCGTTAGCGAGTTACCACCGCCTGTCGCGAGGTAGTAGCGACCAAAATCTTCAATACGCCACTTCACGTAGGTATCAATGATAACGTCTTTTTTCTCAGACGTTACGAAACGGTCTGCACGACCATCCATTGTTTGGATACGTGCATCAAGTTGTTTCACACGGTCAAACAAAGGCATCTTGAAATGCAGACCAGGCTCGTAAATTCGAGTGATGTCGTTATTGTCTTTCAAGACACGACCAAATCGAACCACTATACCGCGCTCACCTTCAGGAATCACAAACAAAGACATCAACATTAATGCCAGTGCGATTACCAGTACAGGGATCATTAACTTACGCATTCTTAGTATCTCCCTTGACGTGAACCTGTTGAACGAGACTGCGTGTTCGAAGTGTCTTCTTGTGTACGATCAGACTCAAGTTGAATTTGATCATAAGTTGAAGATGACTTCGATTTACGTTTGGTATCTGCTTTGCCCTCTTGTCCCGCCAACTTATCGATTGGAAGGTAAAGAAGATTGCCGCTTGATTCCGAGTCAATCAACACTTTCGAAGTGCTTGAGTACACCTCTTCCATTGCGTCAATGTACAGACGATCACGCGTTACACCAGGCGCTGCTTGGTATTCTGGTAGTAGTTTTTCGAACTGTGCTACCTGACCAAGAGCCTCGTTAGTGACACGCTCATTGTAACCTTGTGCTTCTTTCTTCAAACGCTCTGCACGACCCGTTGCCTTAGGCAAGATTTCGTTCTTGTATGCTTCAGCTTCACGAATGAAACGCTCTTCATCCTCACGTGCTGCGATTGCATCATCAAACGCATCTTTCACTTGCTCTGGTGGACGAGCAGACTGGAAGTTCACATCAACAAGTACCAGACCCATATCATAGCTATCAATGATTTGGTTCAGTGTTTCTTGCGTAGTTTGACGAATTTGCTGACGACCACTGGTTAGAATGCTATCCATCAATGAGTCACCAATTACTGCACGTAGTGCAGAATCCGTTGCTTGACGCAAGCTGTCGTCTGCATTGGTTACACGGTACAAGTATTTGTATGGGTCAGTCACTCGGTACTGAACATCCATCGCAACTGTTACAACGTTTTCATCTTTGGTCAGCATTAGACCTGATGCACGTAGTGAACGAATCGCTTGTACGTTTACCGCTTCGTACTCATCAATAAAGCGAGGACGCCAGTTAAGACCTGGGTCTACGATACGATCGTATTTACCTAAACGCAGTACAACACCACGCTCTGCTTCACCGATGGTGTAAAAACCAGCGAAGAACCAAACTGCAACAGCAATCAGAGCAATCACGCCAAAGCCAATTGCACTACCACCACCGCCGCCGATTGGAGAACCACCGCCGCCTTTTTTACCAAACTTGCCGCCCAGCTTTTGACTCAGTTTGTTGAACACTTCATCTAAATCTGGCGGACCTTGATCTCGGCCACCAGGACGCTGGCCACCACGATTATTATTACCCCAAGGGTCATTATCGCGGCCATTGTTGCCGTTGTTATTTCCAGGCTCATTCCACGCCATTAGAAAGCTCCATCATTTGATATGACGTTATACTGTAGCAGTCCTTTAAGTGACTATAAAGCCAGTCAAAACTGCCCCTTCTCTTTTTTCAAGTCTAGACCAATCTACTTGCTGCATTCGAATATCGATCAACAAGTTACCATCCTGGTCATATTCCTCACGTTGAATACACTTCATTTGGAAGAAGGTACTACGGAATCGTCCTTGATACTGTGGAGGAATTCGCAACTGATGCTCGACCATTTGTGACGCCAGACGTTCCGTCAGCGCCTCAAACAGGACATCAATGCCCAACCCATCCATTGCTGAAACCCAAACTGCACGAGGTACGCCTTCCTCGTCTCGTTCTATACGTGGTTTCTGCGAATCTAGATTGTCGATTTTGTTCATGACAACCAGAGTCGGCACTTCATGCGCGTCGATCTCTTCTAGTACTTCATGAACAGCTTGAATATTCTCACGAAAACGCTCATCACTGGCATCAACAACATGTAACAAAATGTCAGCTTCTTGCGTTTCCTGCAAGGTTGCCTTGAAGGCCGCAACCAAGTCGTGTGGCAAATGTCGAATAAAACCAACCGTGTCTGCCAAGATGGCAGGACCAACATCTGCTAACTCTATCTTACGTAAAGTCGGGTCCAAAGTAGCAAATAATTGATCAGCCGCGTACACGCCAGCTTCTGTAATACGGTTGAAGAGTGTCGACTTACCCGCGTTGGTGTAACCCACAAGTGAAACCGTTGGGATTTCAGCTCGATTTCGGGCGCGGCGCCCTTGTTCACGCTGCTTCGCTACTTTGTCTAAGCGTCGCAGGATGGCTTTGATTCTGTCACGCAATAAGCGACGGTCGGTTTCCAGCTGGGTTTCACCCGGGCCACGTAAACCGATACCACCTTTCTGCCTTTCAAGGTGCGTCCAACCACGAATCAAACGAGTAGAGATATGACGAAGTTGAGCCAGCTCTACCTGTAGCTTACCTTCGTGTGTTCGAGCTCGTTGAGCAAAGATATCGAGAATAAGACCAGTGCGGTCGAGAACTCGACATTGGCACAGTGCTTCGAGGTTACGTTCTTGGGCAGGAGAGAGGGCGTGATTAAAAATCACAATTTCGGCACCCGTTGATTGTACCGCTGTAGCAATCTCTTGGGCCTTACCCTCTCCGACATAGTATTTCGGGTGTGGGGATTGACGACTACCAGTTACTACTTGTAGCGCCTCTACCCCAGCAGAAGAAACCAGCATTTCGAACTCAGCCAGATCTTCCCATTCACCTTCTTGCGTGAAGTTGATATGAACAAGTACGGCTCGCTCACCGGATTCATAACGGTCAAACAAGCAATCAACTCCTTATTTTAAAAATACTCGATGAAGAATTAATCTTCTGATTTCTCTTGTGGACGCTCACCTTGTGGACGTTCACCGCTGTGATGGCTCACTGGACGAGCCGGCACAACTGTTGAGATCGCGTGCTTGTACACCATTTGGTTAACAGTATTCTTCAGCAGGATCACAAATTGATCGAATGATTCGATCTGACCTTGTAGTTTAATACCATTCACAAGGTAGATAGATACCGGGATACGCTCACGACGTAGCGCGTTTAGAAATGGGTCTTGTAGAGATTGCCCCTTAGCCATTTTATTTTCCTTATTTAATTTGTAGTTGTAATTATTTAGCTAGTGGTGCAATGCAAAAGATACGGCTTTTGCATCTGAGCTAAACGAATCAAAAATGCACTCTAAGTAATTAGCAGCATAGTATAAAAACCGCCAACAACAGATCCTTTGAGAGTGCGTTCACGCAAAAACGATCACATTATACACAGCTATGTCAATCAGATGCTATTGCTTCCGACATCGTTTCTAATGCCTGTTCAATGTTCTCGCTATCCAACCAAGTTAAATCATCCCAGCTGCGTAACCAGGTGATTTGACGCTTGGCCAATTGACGAGTCGCGCATACGCCACGAAATACCGCTTCGTCACGTGTACACTCCCCATCTAAATACTCCCACATCTGTCGGTAACCGACGCATCGTATGGAAGGAAGATCGGGGTGAAGATCTTTTCGCGAATGTAACGCTTTCATTTCTTCTTCAAAGCCCGCTTCCATCATCATCTCGAAACGGAGTTCAATCCGACGGTGAAGTTCTGCCCTATCCTTGGGAGCTATTGCAAACTGCTTGACTCGGTATGGTAGGCTTTCACCTTTCGTTTGAGTCAATTCAGTCAAAGTTTTACCTGAAATGCGAAAAACTTCCAATGCCCGAGATAAACGTTGGGGATCATTGGGATGGATTCTCGCAGCTGACACAGGATCAACCTCTTTGAGTTCATCGTGCAACACTGACCAACCTTTAGTCAATGCCTCTTGTTCAATTTGCTGACGAATTTCAGGATTTGCAGCAGGAAGTGGTGATAAACCTTCAAGTAACGCCTTGTAATACAGCATTGTTCCACCCACAAGAAGTGGGATTTTTCCTTCTGCAACAATATCATCCATCGCTTTCAATGCATCTCGACGAAAGTCGGCGACAGAGTAAGATTCACTTGGATCCAAAATATCTATCAAGCGATGAGGCGCCAAACTTAACTCTTTTTCATCCGGTTTCGCCGTACCGATATCCATCCCTTTGTAGATCAAAGCAGAATCAACACTGATGATCTCAACCGGAAATTTTTGACGAAGACGAATCGCCAGCTCAGTTTTGCCTGATGCAGTTGGCCCCATTAAAAATAGCGCCAAAGGTAGTTTATCTGTCATGGTTTTAATTTGGCTATCGTGGCAGAGAAATCAACAGCGGATACGAATTTTGTATCTTCTAATGGCAATTGACCATGTCTTAGCTGTTCAAGTTCCGCAATAATTTGAATGGCTTCAGAAAAAGTATAGTGACTCTTCACTGTCGTGACCTGTAATGCGAGCCAATCTATCAACTCAGACAGCATCTGAGCCGCTGCTATACCTTCGTTCACACAAGATTGCGCGTAAGATAACAGATCTGGTACTAAATTTTGTAAGTTTTGTTGACGCAGCGGAGCTGGGACGCCCATCACCATTAAGGCGTGCTCGTTTCTCGCTTTCAATTGAATACCAAGCAATGCCAAATCTTGTTGATAATCTTGGGCCAGTCTCACTAATTCGGCCTCTAACTTAATAGATAGAGGAACAAGCAGAGGTTGTGCCTTAAGTGCACCATCGCTTGGAGTGAGCTGGCCTTTTATACGATAAAATTCTGCTCTAGGTAACGAGACTAACGCCGCCCCACTGTCACTGCTCATCAAAACAAATTGTTCATCGACCACCATCAGCGCTTTGCCTAATGCAGTAATCGATGGCATTGATGTGTGCGAAGTTATCGTTTGGGGCGCTATTGGAGTGACTGCCTGAGCCTCAAACTCTGGCGTTTTCAACAGCTCGTGATAAGCGCGTACTTCTTGTTTAGTTGGCGCTGGTTCTACGTGGCGCTCTTTACTGTGACTTGGCTTTGGTGCAGGTTTGGATTCCACCCAATCATTACGTTTGAATGACTCCACTACGCGCGCCTCTCGCACGGAGGTTTCACTAGGACCGCTATTACGAGGCTTCACTTCATAATCACTGCGTCCAGGATAAGCCGGTGTACTCTCTATCGCTTGATAAACCCGTTCTGGTACTGGTGAAGATGCTGGCTCTTGTACTTTTTCAGGCTCTGGCGAATGCTCAATCTCTTCGGACTCAGTCGGTTCCACGCGATGAAATGCCGATTCATTCACCTGTGGTTTATCAATCACGGCGCTTTGTGAAAGTGCATCCGTCAAAGCTTGATAGATGAAATCATGCACCAAACGAGCTTGGTGGAAACGCACTTCATGCTTAGCAGGGTGAACATTCACATCTACTTGGTGCGGATCTAGCTCAATAAAGAGCACATACGCAGCAAACTGATCTGGCTTTAAGCTCATTTCATAACTTTGACGAATCGCGTGATTGATTAATTTGTCACGCATCATTCGGCCATTCACATAGCAATATTGTAAATCGCTTTGCTGCCTTGCTCCCTCTGGTGTGGTAATCCACCCATGTAACTTTAACCCTTGATGCTCAAGCTCGATTCTGAGCATATGCCGCACAAACGCATTACCGCAGACAGCAGCAATACGCTTTTCGGTTTGAAGCTGATTTTTCGCCGCGCGATATTGACGGATGATCTTGCCGTTATGACGCACATTGATGGTGACATCAAAGCGGCTTAACGCAATGCGTTTCAATAACTCATCAATATGAGCAAATTCGGTTTTCTCCGTACGAAGAAACTTGCGACGCGCTGGAGTATTAAAAAATAAGTCCAACACCTCAACGGTAGTGCCAATCGGGTGCGCTGCTGGCTTAAGCTTCACCTGCATATCACGCCCTTCGGAGTAGGCACTCCAGGCTTCTTCTTGTGCCGCAGGACGCGACGTGAGCGTCAAACGCGAGACTGAGCTAATACTGGCTAACGCTTCACCGCGAAAACCTAGACTCATAATGGCTTCGAGATCATCTAAGGTATGTATCTTAGATGTCGCATGACGACTGAGCGCTAAGCCGAGTTCATCTTTCGCGATACCTTTTCCGTTATCACGAACACGAATCAGCTTTGCGCCTCCTTTCTCGATATCGATATCGATTCGAGTTGCGCCAGAATCAAGACTATTTTCAACCAGCTCTTTAATCACAGAAGCAGGTCTTTCGACCACTTCCCCTGCGGCGATTTGGTTTGCAAGTCTGGCTGGCAAAATTTTAATCGTCATAATGAGTTAGAAGCTCACCTACTTGTTTGGAATGATCAGGACTTGCCCAACCGCTAGCTGATCAGAGCGTAAGTTATTCGCTTTACGAATGCTCGATACGCTAACGCCGTATTTGGACGCTATTTTGCCAAGGAACTCACCCCGAGAAACCTTGTGCTTACGAATCGGTTTATCTTTTACCGCGACCGTTATCTTCAACTTTTGCCCTACCCACAAGGTATCTGACTTCAAGTTATTCTCTCGGCGGATATCTGAAACCTTCACTTTATAGTGATTCGCAATCTTACCTAAGAACTCACCAGACTTAACCTTGTGCGTAATGGTTTCTGTCTCAACAGTAATCGGTTTACTTGGCACTTTAATCGTACCAGCAGAAGGAATGTTGAGCTTCTGACCAATTGCCAAGCCTGTCGACTTCAAGTTGTTTGCCGACATCAGCGCTTTAGAGCTAAGCCCATATTTGTTCGCGATCACCGATAATGACTCGCCACGCTTTACAATATGTACCATTGGCTTCGCTGAAGGCGAGAACACCGTACCCTCTGGTGGGTTATCTTTTAAGTACTTGACGACCGCCTTAGTGATAGCCTGAGCTAACTTATCTTGGTGCGCTCGTTGAAACAGTAAACGCTCTTCTGTTGGGTTAGAAATAAAGCCCGTTTCCACTAGCACAGACGGAATCTGTGGAGAGCGTAAAACCGCAAGGCTGGTGTTGATCGGTTTGGTGTTATGCAGGTGCGCAACACGTCCCATCTCACCTAGGATTTCTGTTGCCAACTTATAGCCTTCTTTTTGTGAATGACTAAACTGCAAGTCCAACAAAGTTTGGTTCACGTTACGATCTTTTGTCTTCGTGAAGAACGCATTACCCGAGCCGCCCAATAACTCAGACTGTTTCTCATGGTTCTCGACCCAACGAGCAATTTCGGTATTTGCACGACGAGTATTTAGTACGAAGACCGATCCACCGCGAGGCTTCGGTGAAGTAAACGCATCTGCGTGAATGGAAATCAGCAAGTGCGCATCATTTTCACGAGCAATCGCGACACGACGGTTTAAGTTTACAAAATAATCTCCCGTACGAGTCATGCGCGTTTTAATACCAGGAGTCGCATCGAGCTGAGCAGCAATTTTTCTTGAGATACTCAATACCGCATCTTTCTCGTACTTACGACGTGAAGGGCCAATAGAGCCAGGGTCTTCCCCACCGTGACCAGGATCGATAACAATTAACACTTCTTGAGCTCGTTGAACTGAACTCATGTCTTTGCTGGCCGCCGCTGGCTTACTCGGTTTAGAGGTCGATGCCTTCTTACCGTGCGGTAAATCAATCACCAAGCGGTGACCATACTGCCCACCTGGTGTTGGGCTTAATTTAAATAATTCCGCTTGAACGCTCTTTTTTAGTTCAAACACCAAACGATAAGTGCCCTTCTCTGGAGGCGAGCTTTTTCGTACCAGTTTTAAAACAGGGCTATCCGTAACAGTAACAGGCAGTTTGGCCTGCATCGTCGTGCTTTTTAAATCCACGACAAGGCGATCCGGCCCTGATAAAGAGAAATAGGAATAGTCAGCTTCCGAGCCTAAATCGATGACAACACGTGTTTCATCAGGTGAAGGCCAAACTCGAAAACTCTTAACGACGTTAGCAAATGCTAAATTGGGGATGAGAAGGAGAAAAGTGGCGACAAACGTCGCCACTACTCTAAAATTTGAAAAACTCAACATAGCTCCAATCGACTGAGTAACTGCACACCATAATCATTATTAGCTGTTAGTTCGGCTACACGTTGCTCACCTTGGTAGCGAATGTTTACATCAAGATCCGGTTGTGGCAGTAAGCCATGCCCTTTTTCAGGCCATTCAACCAAGCAAATCGCATCGTCTGTGAAATAGTCTCGAATCCCCATAAACTCAAGCTCTTCAGGATCCGCAAGACGATAAAGGTCGAAGTGATATACTTGCCACTGATCCAACTGGTACGGTTCGACTAGAGTATAAGTTGGACTTTTCACGTTACCTTGATGACCAAGAGCACGGACAAAACCACGACTAAAGGTTGTTTTACCTGCACCCAAATCACCATGCAGATAAATTGTGGTTTGCTGGGAACAAAGCTGAGCCAAAGCGGTGCCTAGTGCAACCGTTTCATGCTCATCTTTTAAATTGAATTGTTTCGTGCTCATTGATGCTTCTCTAACTAATGATCGTTGACTATATAAAAATCAAAAGAACAGGAATAGTAAACCGTGTTGGTTTTGAGAGACAAGCTTTCAAATGTCATATGTGCGAAAAAAGTATCCAATAAACGGTATCTTAATCATCTTAGTATCGACCTAGATTTAGAATATATGCAAATGACTTCAATAAGCAGTATTCACAACATCAAAAACGTACCTAACTGGGTAGCACCAAAGCCAGAGATCCGTTAAGATCCGCCCCCCTTTATTCCGGTGGTTAACATGAACTACGAACAACTCGCACAACAAATCAAAGTTTGGGGAAAAGAACTCGGCTTCCAAAAAGTTGGGATCTGCGACGTTGATCTGAGTGAACATGAAGCAGCACTACAAAAATGGCTTGATGCAGGCTATCACGGCTCCATGGATTGGATGGCTCGTCACGGTATGATGCGTGCTAGACCCCATGAGCTACTCCCGGGAACCGTTCGTGTTATCAGCGTCCGGATGGACTATCTGCCACCAGAGGCTCAATTCGCTTCGAACCTCGCGAATAAAAGTCATGCCTATATTAGCCGCTACGCACTAGGGCGCGATTATCACAAGCTCGTCAGAAAGCAGCTAAATAAGCTCGGCAAACTTATTGAACAAGAGGTTGGTCAATATGGTTACCGACCTTTCGTTGATTCCGCACCAATATTAGAGCGACCTCTCGCCCAAAAAGCGGGCTTAGGTTGGACCGGGAAACATTCCCTGATTTTAGATCAAGACTGTGGATCGTGGTTCTTTTTAGGTGAACTACTTATCGACTTACCACTACCCGTAGATGAGCCAAGTGTTGATCAGTGCGGTAAATGCAAAGCATGCATTACATCATGCCCAACACAAGCCATCGTTGAAGACAAAATTGTCGATGCCAGGCGTTGTATCTCTTATCTCACCATCGAGTTCGATGGCGTGATTCCTGAAGAGTTTCGAAAGCCAATGGGTAACCGCATTTATGGTTGTGACGACTGTCAATTGGTTTGCCCATGGAACCGCTACGCCGACATAACGGAGCAAGATGATTTCCACCGTCGTGACAGTTTCAAAAACCCTGACCTCGTCGACATGTTTAACTGGGATGAAGCGACTTTTCTAAAAAATATGGAAGGCTCCGCTATCCGTCGTATTGGTCATATACAGTGGCTACGTAACATCGCTGTCGCACTTGGTAATGCAGAATATAGTCAGCGAATCATAGATGCGCTGGAAAGTCGGCAAGGTGAAAATAAATTACTTGATGAGCACATTAAATGGGCTTTGACAGAGCAACTGAATCAACTCCCCACTGAGAGTAATTCATCTATAGAGACGAAAAAGCAACGCTTAATAAGGATAGTCGAGAAGGGACTGCCGAGAGACGCATAGAGCGTAGTCTATATGCAAGAGATTGAAAGTACTTTTGCATGTTCAATTCATGACCTTGTTCTCAATTTTGTAATGTGGAAAAAAATTTGAGATTCAAGAAAAACAAGCTAGCAGAAAAAAGTTAAACACAGCTCGGAGAAATGACTAGGATCAAAAAAATACCAGTTAATGATCGTATTTTAACGTACTCGATCCGACAAAAAACTTATTTTTTCTTTATATAACAACGATTTAATTGATATTTCTTTGTTGTTTCAACTTCACTTTAGAGAAAAGATCTTTCTTCCCCATCATAAAAAGTCAAGCTAAAAACACTTTATCAACCAACTTATCCACAGAACGACGTATGTGGATAACTCTGTTAATTAAAGTAGATAAAACACGCGAAGCCTCATCATACTTGTACGTCAGCCGATTCATATCGTGTTTTAAACACAAACGAAATCGTCCGACATCATATGATGCGGATAAAAGTTTAGCTTTTGGGGATTCATGCTTCGCAGCATTATGAAAAGAGCGATGTGATTGGTTGCGAGAAGCAGGCGTTGAATCAAGCGGCGCATCCGTAGACGACTTAACAATTGTATACTAAATAAGTACTCAATCTATCGTCTTGTATTTGGTTGCGGGGGCCGGATTTGAACCGACGACCTTCGGGTTATGAGCCCGACGAGCTACCAAGCTGCTCCACCCCGC